>NZ_CP117267.1:2682500-2797500 GCF_007000325.2 Rhizobium rhododendri
CTGCCAGACCGGAAAGTATCGTCGAAGTCAGCGTCGTGAAGGCGGGCATCAGCCGGGCAGTCGGCATCATGAGCATGCGGCAGGCACTCGAACTTCCCGACATTCCGAACCTCATCTATTCCCACCCGGACCCGGCATTGGCCGCCGCCGGCGTAGAGGTAAGCCGCGAGGACCTCGAAGGCTTTCTCATTCATCACTGATGCGGACGGGATCCATGTGAGTGGTTGCTTCCCTGCCCCCGCCCGCCCGCACCGTTTGCATGTAACCGCCTGACATGCCAAACCGGCTGCAGAGATACCAAGTGCAGGACGGACCGGTGAGCCAAAGGCAATCTCCGCAACGACATGACCGTGGCGGCAAAAATCGCGAGACAACGGACGGCAAAAGGGTGACGCTACCCCGGGCACTTTCGAAGCTCGGCTATTGTTCGCGAACCCAGGCAGAAGCACTGATTTCCGAAGGCCGTGTCAGTGTCGACGGCGGCACCGTCACAGACACCGCCGCCTGGGTCGATCTCGACCACACACAGATTGCCGTCGATGGAATCGCCGTGGTGGCAGAGACGAAAGTCTATCTCATGCTCAACAAGCCGCGCGGCCTGGTGACCACGCGCCACGATCCCGAGGGCAGACCGACCGTCTATGATTGCCTGAAGACCTTCGACGTCCCGCATCTTTCACCGGTCGGCCGGCTCGACAAGGCCAGCGAAGGGCTGCTGCTCTTTACCAACGATACTGTGCTGGCACAGGCGCTGCTCGACCCCATCACCCATGTCGCAAAAACCTACCATGTGCAGATCGACCAGCAGATGGACGAAACGCGGCTGGCGAGGATGATCTCCGGCGTCACCTCGGACGGTGAATGGCTGACGGCGAGCTCGGCAACGGTGCTGCGCCATGGAGATCGCAATGCATGGATAGAGGTCGAACTGCGGCAGGGGCGCAACCGCCAGATCCGCCGGATGCTCGATGTTCTCGGCGTTGCCTGCCTGCGGCTGGTGCGCGTCAGTTTCGGGGATCTGCAACTCGGAGATCTTTCCAAGGGCAATGTGCGGGCGCTGACGGAGACGGAGGTCAGAGGGCTGAGGCAGGCAAGCGGCATGGAAAAGCGCAGCGAACCCGGCCGGAGACGCTAGACCATGATGCAGCCCGAAGACTTCTGGCAGCAGATCGATCCGCCCGGCCCCGAGATCGCCGGGCCTTTCCACGACAGCTACAGCGCCGCTTTCGATGGCGGCCGGATCAGCCTTCCGATCCGCGTGCTTGCCGACGGGCGCCACGCACTGGCCTCGTTGATCATCAATCAGGCAAGCTTTGCCGTGCAGGATGCGTTGGCAAGGGTGCTCGCCGAGCGGATTTCCGGCTTTGCCATCGATGTCGTCGTCGGCCTGCCGACCCTCGGACTGACGCTCGCCTCCGCCGTCGCCCGCCAACTCGGCCACAGCAGGTATGTCCCGCTCGGGACGTCGCGAAAATTCTGGTACCGCGACGAATTTTCGGTGGATATGTCTTCTATCACCACGTCTGATCGGAAGCGCCTGTTCATAGACCCTCGCCTTCTGCCGTTGATCGAAGGCAAGCGCGTGGCCCTGGTCGACGACGTCATCTCCAGCGGAACCTCGATCGCCGCCGGCCTCGAGCTGATGACCTTATGCGGCGTCGAACCGGTTGTGATTGGCGCGGCGATGCTGCAGTCGGAGCGCTGGCGGCAGCGTCTCGGCGCGCTCGATCGGAAATGGACAGAGCGGGTTGTCGGCGTCCTGGCGACGCCTCTCCTCGAGCCGGCAGACGGCGGCGGCTGGCAGCGGCCGGCCTCGTCCTGAGGCTGTCGTTCTGCCCGCAACGCAGCGATCGCGGTTGACATCGGCGACTGGCAATTTATGGATCGGCGGACAACGCGCATCCTGAAACCGGATGCCCAGCCGATTGGTGGTCCCCTTGCGCATCCTTTCAGAAGCCCATTTTCCTGAACTGCCGAACTATTATCGCGGCAAGGTGCGGGAAAACTACGACTTGCCCGACGGCAACCGCATCATCATCAGCACGGACCGGCTGAGTGCATTCGACCGTATCCTCACCTGCATTCCCTACAAAGGTCAGGTACTGACCGAGACAGCGCGCTACTGGTTCGAGGCGACCAAGGACATCTGCCCCAACCACGTTGTTGCCTATCCCGATCCGAACGTCGTCGTCGGCAAGCGGCTGGACATCCTCCCCGTCGAGATTGTTGTTCGCGGTTACTTGGCAGGCACCACGGGCACATCCATTCTGACGCTCTACAAGAAAGGCGAGCGAACCATGTATGGCACGACGCTGCCCGACGGCATGCGTGACAACCAGATCCTGCCGCAGCCGATCATCACACCCACCAGCAAGGAATTCGACGGCGGTCACGACGCGCCGCTGACGCCCACCGAAATTATCGAGGGCGGATTGCTGACCGAACTGCAGTGGAAGACGCTGTCAGAGTATGCCTTTGCGCTCTTTGCACGCGGCCAGCAGATGGCGCTGGAACGCGGTCTTATCCTGGTCGATACGAAATACGAGTTCGGGGTAGACGAGGCCGGCACCATCATTCTTGCCGACGAGATCCACACCCCGGACAGCAGCCGCTACTGGATTGCCGACAGCTATCAGGAAAGCTTCGAGAAGGGCAGCCGCCCGGCAAGCTTCGACAAGGACTTCGTCCGCAGCTGGGTCGCCGAGCGCTGCGACCCGTATCGGGACGAAATACCTCAAATTCCTCTGGAATTGGTGGAACAGACCTCAAAAGTCTACATCGCCGCCTACGAGGCAATAACGGCTACACGCTTTGTCCCCGACAATCGTGGCGAGAGCCCGCTGGCACGGGTTCGCGCAAGCTTGGCCAGCTATTTTCCGAAATCAGCATGAACGGTCTTGCAATTTTGCGACCGTTATTGTCCGAGCCAAATGGCAACGCGAGTCGACCCGAAACGGTCGCGGCGACCGACGGACAGGGTATGCTTTTTGCAACACTTGAAAAAATTCGTCCCTGCAAGACGCGGTTTCACACCTCTGTGTGATCAATCACGCCTCAGAATCTGGCAGAGGGGCTGTGATCTTGCAATCGCCGTTGCTAGATTGTCGCGACTTTCGACTACCCGTTTGCGGACCGTGAATGTGTACGATATTGACACGGAGTTATGAAAACTTCGTTAACGCACTGATAGTAATTAGAATTGTGGGAAATAAAGTGATGGTTTCCATTCGTACAGCTGCTCCTGCCCTGCTGCTTATCCTGGCAGGTTGCGTCAGCGGCCCAGATCATAAGCCGCCGGTGATGCCTCTTCCGGCGAAATTCTCGGAAGGCGGCACGAAGTCGAACGATGACGTTTCGAGCCGCAAGTGGTGGATGGACTACCATGACACCAAGCTCAACGGCCTCGTCAACATAGGCCTCGCCCAGAACGTTTCCATCCTGTCGTCGCTCGAAGCCACGGTCGCTTATGAAGGCGACGTCACGGTTGCCGGCGCAGGGGGTCTCCCCAGCTTGACAGGCACTGCGGCGCAGACGGTGAGCGGCCAGAAGGGCAAGCTCCGTACCGAGCAGGCGACGCAGCACACCAGCAGCGGCGAATTGACGGCCTCCTGGCTTCTCGACCTGTTCGGACAATATCGTCGTGCCCGCGAAGGCGCACTCGATACGCTCGATGCAGCCTATGCCACCGTCGATGTGACCCGTCTGGCCTATCTGCAGGATCTGGTGACCAGCTACATCACGGCCCGCTACTATCAGGCGCTGATCGGCGTCGCCAACGAGAACCTCAAGTCCCGCCGCGAAACGCTCGAACTGACGAAGTTCCAGCTGCAGGCCGGCGCCGCATCACGTCTGGACGTCGTTCAAGCCGAGGGCCTCGTCAACTCGTCGCTCGCGGAGCTGCCGCCGAACGAAATCGCCTTCCGCAAGCAGGTGCATCACATTGCTACCCTGCTGAACGTCCCTTCGGCCACCGTCATTGCCGAAATGCAGTCGTCGACCGGACAGCCTGTCTTCCGTGGCAATGTTACAACAGGCGTTCCGGCCGATCTCGTCCGCAACCGTCCCGATATCCGCAAGGCCGAACGTCAGCTGGCAGCAGCTACAGCCCAAATCGGCGTTGCCGAAGCGCAGCTCTATCCGAGCATTTCGCTGAGCGGTTCGATCTCGCCTTCCTACATCAAATCCGGCGGCACGAAGGGTGGCCTCACCACCTGGTCATTCGGCCCGACGCTCAACCTGCCGATCTTCGACGGCGGCCTGTTGCGCGCCAATGTCAAGATCGCCGAATCGAACGCCCGTGCAGCCTACCTCTCCTGGAAGTCCACGGTCTTGTCGGCTGTCGAGGATGTCGAGAACGCGCTTTCGGCCGTTACCCGCGATGCACAGACGATCTCGGCGCTCCGTGCGCAGGTCAAATCCTACCGCGAAGCGCTGCAGCTTTCGACTGCCAGCTACAAGGATGGCGCATCGTCGCTGCTCGACGTCATCACTGCGCAGCTTCAGGTCACATCCGCACAGGAAAGCCTTGCAGCTGCCGTGCAGACCAGTGCAGCCGACTATGTGTCGCTGAACGTTGCGATCGGTGCAGGCTATGTCCCAGCCAGCCCGGACAAGGTCACCCCGGTAACCCTGGCCTCGAAGAAGATGTAAGCTTCTACCAGGGCGTCGCCGCCTAACCCTTTTATACACATTGAACCCGCCGCAGCACCGCCTGCGGCGGTTTCGTTTTGGGGGAGGCAATTCAGGGGTTGGATTGTCGGGACAATATAGCGGGATACGACATGCACCAAAACGACAAAAAGGCCGGAACGATCCGGCCTTTCGTCACCTGCTTCGAAACAATGCCAGTACATCCGTGGTCAAAGCGAAAGCAGATTTGCACACAGTCTGGGCGCGATAGGTTAACAAAAGGTTAACGCTGTCCCGCCGCTGCCGCTAGGAGCGTTGCTCCCCGGGCTTTTTCGTCGCTATGTGGCTTCAGAATAAATGGTTTGGCAGGGGGCGCATTTCAAGATGGTAGTGCCATTCAGCGTTCAAGTTACGTTCATGCATCTATTCTTACAAGACGAGAGAAAGCAGCCCCTCGAATCATTGCTGCAAGACGTCCCACGGAGGAGACACATGAGGAAACTACTTCTGGCCACCGCAGCCCTGGGCAGCGTGTTGGCCTTGCCGGCGATCGCCGAGGCTGCCTCGGGCTTCTCGACGGCGAACGTCAACATGCGTTCCGGACCGAGTACTGCCTATCCGGCTGTCACGCTCATCCCGATCGGCGCTCCACTCAGGATAAACGGCTGCCTTGCAGACCTTCCCTGGTGCGACGTCTCGTTTGACGGCGGTCGCGGTTGGGTCGCAGGTCGTTACGTTCAGGCGGTATACCAGCAGCGGCGTATCTATGTCGGTCCGCAGTATTACCGTCCGCTCGGCATCCCGACAATCACCTTCGATCTCGACAACTACTGGGACCGCAACTATCGCGGCCGGGATTTCTACCGCGACCGTGATCGCTGGGCGCAGGGTCCGGACTGGCAGCGCAATGGCGGCCAGCCGATCTATCGCCGGCCACCACCGCCGCCGGTTTACGATCCGCAGGACGAAGACCAGGGTAACTGGCAGAGGCGCCACCAGCGCCAGCCGGACTACGGCGACAATTACCAGAGCGATGACAACCCGCCACCCCGCCACCGTCCGCGTTATGGCGACGGCGACGGCGACGCTGGTCAGCGCTATGGCGACCCCGACCAGGGCAACTTCGACGGCGACAACAACCAGCCGCCGCGCAGGCGCCAGCAGCAGGATCAGCAAGATCAGCAGCAACCCCAGCAGCAGCAACGGCCGCAGCGCGACCAGCCTCCCCAGGGCCAGCCGCCGCGTCAGCAGCCTCCACAGGCCCAGCCACAGCCGCCGCAGCCTCAGCCTCCGCAGCAGCCTGCTCCGCCGCCGCCGCGTGCTCAGCCCGAGGCCCCTCGTCCGCAACCACAGCCGCAGGCTCAGCAGCCGGGCAGGAGCGAGCCGCCGCGCGTCATTCGTCGTAATGATGGTCAGGTCATAGTGTGCCCGGACGCCGGCCCTGCCTGCAACGAGCCGCACTCGTCGCACAATTGAGCATTGAAGATGCAGGAGGTCTCTCTGAGTCCTCCTGTCCTACCTGACCCGCAGGGCGCGTCAGCTTGCGACCGTTTTAGTGAGTTGTCAGGTCTGCTTCGCGCGTTGCCGACATGAAGATCTCACGAGCTTCCTCGGCTGACCGCCGGCCTGCTATCGCAGCACGGCAGACGCTGCGCGCAGCCACATAAAGAGGCCCGCGCCGATCAGGCCACATGTCCATCAGGCAGTGCAACGCATCGGATGGACCACTGATCACCCGGGCGTCATCCTGGCTGAAACCCACCTCTACCGGATTGCTCCATTTAACGTGTCGCATGAGCCTGTCTCCTCCTGACCTATGCTTGAGCGTCATCCTCCTCGATGACGCGCAAATGACATTGTCCATTAGTCCCGATAAAAACACAACCGGTGAAATACGGGGGAGCCGGGCAGCAACGCTTGGTCATCCGAAGGACCAGATGGCAAAGATGTGCGGCTGAAATGCTGGCCTTAGAAATTGCCTCTTGCGCCATCGGCGGTCAGCATCTTGAAGTTGGTTCCATCTGTCAGGATCTTGGCGCAACCGGTGCTGCCATTTGGCGACCGGATGCAAATGCTACCGTTCGACACCTTGTAGCCCTTGCTGCTGCCTTCCTTGTAGGTGAAGCCGTTGGCATTTGTCTTGCCTGCAGCGTTAGGACCGAGGTGCTTGACGATTTCAGCTTTGGTTGCCGAACGAAGCTCGGCGGAATATGCCGGTGCTGAGAGGGCGCACAGGGACAAGGAACCTGCGACGAACAGGTTGGCAATTTTCACGATCATGGTGACATAGACCTCTTGGGGAGCAGGACGGTGCTGCAACGGCGGTAGTCCAAACAGGACGCCAACTCATGCCGAAAATACAGAGGGGCGTGAGATGTGCAATGCAGTTGTTGATTTTTGCAGTGCAACAATTGTTTCCGGGCCCTTGGGGCCAGCACGATTGCTGTCCAGACGTGGGTCGGGCGGCGCGTGCGCCGCCCGACGAATAGGCTAATTTTATCGATCGACAGTCAGATCGCGGCATCCGGCGTGGGCCGGATTGTTGCAGCGACGGGATCGTTCGGGTTCAGGTCGTCTTCCGGCTGGATAATCGGTGGCACGGCCGGCTTTTCCTGCGTCCGGTCGGGGATACCCGGCGTAAACGTAGGACCCCGTGGCGTCTCGGCGTCTGGCTGCGGAAGAGGATCGCGATTAAGCATGGATTTCTCCTTCATCAATTAGCGGCACCTGGACTAACGACACCGCCCGCCATTCGTTCCGCCTTGTATAAGGAATCTGGAATGAGCCTGCGCATAACGAGAAAAGAGCCCCGAAGGGCTCTTTTCAGACTTGTTACAGGCGGATGATGACGCCGTTGCGGCGATGATGGCGATGCCATTCGCGACGGTTGTGGTAGCCGCGATCACGACGCCACTCTCCGCGACCATGGCGGAATTCACGACGATCGTGACGCCAGCTCCGGCGCTCATGGCGATTGTGGCGCCAGCGTTCGTCGCGGACCTGCACCACGTCGGACGACTGTGTGATCTGGACTGGGGCCAGCGGAGCGGCAGCTACCGGAGCGGATACGGCAAACAGCGAACCTATCGCCATGGACGCAGTCAGAAACGCTGTGGCAAAAATCTTCATAATCGATCCCTCATTGAACAAAAAATATGCAGTCGCTTACCAAATGCGCGAGCAGCATTTGTGTTCCACAAGGAAGAGATGAAGTATCAGGTTTCGGAGATACGAATGCATGCACGGGTGGAAGCTATAAGGTACCGCAAAGATGTCTGCACCCTGCAGCGCCAGTGAAAACTACAAACCGATCCGCATCCCGACGACGAGAATGGGGAGTGCCGCGATCATGCAGGTTATTGCCAGAGCCGCAGCAAACTTGTGCAGTTGCGCCCGCCTCGCCTTACGCTCGTCCCACTCGATACTCATCGACCGCCCCCTCGGCTCCATAGAATGCAAATGAAACATCGAACATGCAGGAAGTCGAGTGGGGCCACGCTCAAAGATATTGACTCTCCGACACAGAACGGGAGCGTTCATTGCGCGGAGAGGTAGAGGCCCAAATGAAGAGAGGATTTCGGCTTGCCTATCAAATAGCACACATCCGACCACAAACTGTTGATCGGGATATGGAAAACCCGTGCCGCCTTTAACATCCCCTTAAATCGCCGCATTTAAAGTTCAACCGACAGCTGGGTCGTGGGGCACCTTTTTGCAGGGACTTTGCCTGTCGGCCCGCGTGCAGCATCATCACCGAAGGGTTGACCGGTCCGCAATGGCAGGAAAAGGCAGATCAGGTCAGCGCATCGAACCGTCCTTCGCCGGCAAGCCCGACCGCGATGACGACGAGCTGACGATCGACGCCGACGATCGCATAGTCGGTGGCTCTCCCGCTAAGGGCTCCGGCAAGGCGCGCGAAAAATATCCCAAGGGTCGAAAGACTGCCCGGAGCGGGCGTGGCGGAGTCCGCAACAGACCGCAGCGCCGCGAAGGCCTTGGCTTCATCGGCCTTATCCGTCGGCTTATATACTGGTGTCTGGTGCTCGCCTTGTGGGGCGGCATCGGCGTTGCCGGCATCGTCCTCTACTATGGGTCGCGCATGCCGAGCGCCAGCACGTGGCAGATTCCGGCCCGCCCGCCCAACGTCAAGATAAACGCCATGGACGGGACGTCGCTCGCCAACCGCGGCGCCACCGGCGGCGAAGCCCTTGCCCTCGAGGACATGTCGCCCTTCATCCCCGAGGCCATCGTCGCCATCGAGGACCGGCGGTTCTATTCGCATTTCGGCGTCGACCCCATCGGCCTTGCCCGCGCGTTCACGACCAACCTGTTGACCGGCCACACGGTCCAGGGTGGGTCGACCCTCACGCAGCAACTCGCCAAGAACCTATTCCTGTCGCCCGACCGGACGATGGAGCGCAAGGTCCAGGAGGTGTTGCTCGCCCTCTGGCTGGAGCACACCTACACCAAGGACCAGATCCTTGCGATGTACCTCAACCGCGTGTTCTTCGGCTCGAATGCCTTTGGCGTCGAGGCCGCCTCGCGGCGCTATTTCAATAAATCTGCCCGTGATGTGAACCTTGGCGAAGCCGCGATGCTGGCCGGCCTCGTCAAGGCGCCCTCGAAACTGTCGCCGATCCGCGATCCAGCAGCAGCCCATGCTCGCCAGCAAGTCGTGCTGCAAGCGATGCGCGACCAGGGCTATGTCACGGACGCCGATATCAAGACGGCACTGGCAGCCCCTCCGACCCGGGCCAAGAGTTTCTGGAACGGCGCCCAGAATTATGCGGCCGACATGGTGATGGACCAGCTGCCGGGCCTGATCGGCCCGATCAAGGAAGATGTCGTCGTCGAGACCACGATCGACATGGCGATGGAGGCCAAGGCCGAGCAGGCGCTGGGCGATGTGCTCGATCACGATGGCAAGAAGCTCGATGCCTCGCAGGCAGCGTTGATCTCTGTGGAAGGAACAGGCGCTATCCGCGCCATGGTCGGCGGTCGCGACTATGCTGAAAGCCAGTACAACCGAGCCGTCACCGCCAAGCGCCAGCCGGGGTCGGCCTTCAAGCCATTCGTATACGCTGCGGCGATGGAAATGGGCCTGACGCCGACATCCGTGCGCAATGATGCGCCCATCAAGATCGGCAACTGGACGCCGGAAAACTACGAGCAGAAATATTCCGGCGTCGTGACGCTGGCGACTGCCCTCGCCCATTCTCTCAACACCATCGCAGCGCAGCTGGTGATGGAGGTCGGCCCGCCGAACGTGATCAAGCTCGCCCATCGCCTCGGCATCGATTCAGAACTGCAGGACAATGCCTCGATCGCGCTTGGAACATCCGAAGTGTCGCTGCTGGAGCTGACATCGTCCTACGCCGCCTTCATGAACGGTGGTTACAAGGCCACGCCGCACGTCATCACCAAGGTGACGTCTGCCTCCGGCAAGGTGCTTTATACCGCGAACTTCAGCGATCCGCCCCGCGTCCTCAGCCCGAGCGTCGTTACCAACATGAACTACATGATGGAAGGCGTCATGGCATCGGGCACCGGCAAGGCGGCCCGGATTCCAGGCTGGCAGACGGCCGGCAAGTCCGGCACGACGCAATCCTTCCGCGACGCGCTGTTCGTAGGCTTCACCAACGACTTTACGACAGGCGTCTGGTTTGGCAACGACGACGGCAAGTCGATGAAAAAGGTCACCGGCGGCAGCCTGCCGGCAAAGGCGTGGAAGGAATTCATGATCGCAGCCCACAAGGGCCTGACGCCAGCACCGCTGTTCGGCGGCGGCCAGGTGATCGACGGCAGCATGCCGATGGCGCAGTCCGGCGGCGATGCCGGCGACCAGTCTACGATCTCGGGCATCATCTCCGGGGTGCTCGGCGGCCCCACAACCGGCAACATTCCTCCGAAGACGCCAGCGAATTCTCCAGCCGGCACCTATCCTCCGGCGCCGGTCAATCCGGCAGTGTCGGCAAGACCCGCTGCTGTGCCCCAGCAGGCACCGGCTGCTATCGCCAACAACGACGAGCCTGTCGACATGCCGCCGGTCGGACCCGGCGCGGACAGCAACCCCTATGCCTCGCAAAGCCCGACACCGCCTGCCGATATCGGCGAATCGCCGTCCGATGCGCGACCTCGCCGAACCACGTTGCTCGACTATCTCATGGGCCGATAACACCCCTTGACGTTTGATTTGACCGTTGCCACTTGCAGGATGGACTAAGGGCTGGTCTGATGCGGGTTCACGCCTCTTTCCAGGGTTGCAGTCAGAAGCTGCAACACCTTGAAATAAAGCATGGGCTTTGCCGGATTCCGCTTCATTTCCTGCCTTGCAGTCCGCAAAATCGCTACTTATATAGCCGACATCACCGCAGCTAAGACTGCGCAAACCGCAAGACTATCCCGTAAGGGGCTGTCCCAGAAATGCCTGACAGGGGTTTCGACAGTCTGCTTCAATGGAGAGAATGACATGGCAAAAGTAATTGGTATCGACCTTGGAACGACGAATTCCTGCGTATCCGTCATGGACGGGAAGGACGCCAAGGTCATCGAGAACGCAGAAGGCGCGCGTACGACCCCATCGATGGTGGCTTTCTCCGAAGACGGCGAACGCCTCGTCGGTCAGCCGGCCAAGCGCCAGGCGGTGACCAACCCAACGAACACACTCTTCGCTGTCAAGCGCCTGATCGGCCGCCGCTTCGAAGATCCGACTGTTGGCAAGGACAAGGACCTCGTCCCTTTCAATATCGTCAAGGGCGATAATGGCGACGCATGGGTCGAAGCCAACGGCAAGGGCTATTCCCCTGCACAGATTTCCGCGATGATCCTTCAGAAGATGAAGGAAACGGCTGAAGCCTATCTCGGCGAGAAGGTCACCCAGGCCGTCATCACCGTACCAGCCTACTTCAACGACGCGCAGCGTCAGGCCACCAAGGATGCAGGCCGCATCGCCGGTCTCGAAGTGCTGCGCATCATCAACGAGCCGACGGCAGCAGCACTTGCCTACGGTCTCGACAAGAAGGAAGGCAAGACCATTGCCGTCTACGACTTGGGTGGTGGTACCTTCGATATCTCGATCCTCGAAATCGGTGATGGCGTCTTCGAAGTGAAGTCGACCAACGGCGACACCTTCCTCGGCGGCGAAGACTTCGACATGCGCCTGGTTGAATATCTGGCAGCCGAGTTCAAGAAGGACAACGGCATCGACCTGAAGGGCGACAAGCTTGCACTGCAGCGCCTGAAGGAAGCCGCTGAAAAAGCCAAGATCGAGTTGTCGTCGTCGCAGCAGACTGAAATCAACCTGCCCTTCATCACCGCCGACGCAACCGGCCCGAAGCACCTGACGCTGAAGCTGACCCGCGCCAAACTTGAAAGCCTGGTCGACGATCTGGTCCAGCGTACAGTTGCGCCATGCAAGGCAGCCCTTAAGGATGCCGGCGTAACCGCAGCCGAGATCGACGAAGTCGTTCTGGTCGGCGGCATGAGCCGCATGCCGAAGGTTCAGGAAATCGTCAAGCAGCTGTTCGGCAAGGAGCCTCACAAGGGCGTCAACCCAGACGAAGTCGTTGCCATGGGCGCGGCCATCCAGGGCGGCGTTCTGCAGGGCGACGTCAAGGACGTCCTGCTGCTCGACGTGACGCCGCTGTCGCTCGGCATCGAAACTCTCGGCGGCGTGTTCACGCGCCTCATCGAGCGTAACACGACTATCCCGACGAAGAAGAGCCAGACCTTCTCGACCGCAGACGACAACCAGTCGGCCGTGACGATCCGCGTTTCCCAGGGCGAACGCGAAATGGCGCAGGACAACAAGCTGCTCGGCCAGTTCGACCTCGTCGGCCTGCCGCCAGCTCCGCGCGGCGTCCCGCAGATCGAAGTCACCTTCGATATCGACGCCAACGGCATCGTCCAGGTTTCGGCCAAGGACAAGGGCACCGGCAAGGAACAGCAGATCCGCATCCAGGCCTCGGGCGGTCTGTCCGACGCCGAGATCGAGAAGATGGTCAAGGACGCCGAAGCCAACGCCGAGACCGACAAGAAGCGTCGTGACGGCGTAGAAGCCAAGAACCAGGCCGAAAGCCTGATCCACTCCAGCGAGAAGTCGCTGAAGGACTTTGGCGACAAGGTTTCGGAAGCCGACCGCACGGCGATTGCCGACGCGATTGCGGCGCTGAAGAGTGCAACCGAAGCCTCCGAGCCGGACGCCGAGGACATCAAGGCGAAGACCCAGACTTTGATGGAAGCGTCCATGAAGCTCGGCCAGGCGATCTACGAAGCTCAGCAGGGTGGCGATGAGGCCGCAGCAGCAGCCGATGCCGCTAGGCACTCTGCCGCTGACGACCACGTCGTCGACGCCGACTACGAGGAAATCAAGGACGACAAGAAGTCCGCATAAGTCACAAGCGCAAGCCGAAACGGTTTTGCGGAAACTTAAGTCCGGCTGCCTTTTGGCAGCCGGAAATCCATTTCCGGGGTCTAATCCTGCATGGCTAAAGCAGACTATTACGAAATTCTCGGTGTCTCGCGCTCTGCGGACGACAAAGAGCTCAAATCTGCGTTTCGCAAATTGGCAATGGTGCATCACCCCGACAAGAACCCGGGTGATCACGAAGCCGAGCGCAAGTTCAAGGAATTGAACGAAGCCTACGAGATGCTGAAGGACCCGCAGAAGCGGGCAGCCTATGATCGATACGGCCACGCGGCCTTTGAACATGGCGGCATGGGCAATGCTGGCGGCGGCATGGGCGGCGGCGGCGGTTTCTCCGATATCTTCGAAGACATCTTCGGCGAAATGATGGGTGGCGGGCGCCAGCGCCAGCGCTCGTCCGGCGGACGCGAACGCGGGGCCGATCTTCGCTACAACATGGAAATCTCGCTTGAGGAAGCCTTTGCCGGCAAGACCGCGCAGATCCGTGTTCCGACCTCCATTACCTGCGACGTCTGTTCGGGCTCGGGCGCCAAGCCCGGCACCCAGCCAAAAACCTGCTCGACCTGCCAGGGATCCGGTCGCGTGCGCGCAGCCCAGGGCTTCTTCTCGATCGAACGTACCTGCCCGACCTGCCACGGGCGCGGCCAGATCATTCCCGACCCCTGCACCAAGTGCCAGGGCCAGGGTCGCGTTACCGAAGAGCGCTCGCTGTCGGTCAACATTCCGGCCGGTATCGAGGACGGCACCCGCATCCGCCTGCAGGGCGAAGGGGAAGCCGGCACCCGTGGCGGCCCGGCCGGCGACCTCTACATGTTCCTGTCGGTCAAGCCGCACGAATTCTTCCAGCGCGACGGGGCTGACCTCTATTGCGCCGTGCCGATTTCCATGACGACCGCAGCACTCGGCGGCACGATCGACGTTGCGACCCTCGATGGTACCAAGTCGCGGGTCACCGTTCCAGAGGGCACGCAGGCCGGCAAGCAATTCCGGCTTAAGGCCAAGGGCATGCCCGTTCTTCGCTCGGCCCAGGTGGGCGACCTCTACATCCAGGTGCAGATCGAAACTCCGCAGAAGCTCACCAAGCGTCAGCGCGAGCTGCTGCAGGAATTCGAACAGATCTCTTCACAGGATAACAATCCCGAATCGACAGGCTTCTTCGCCCGCATGAAGGATTTCTTCGACACCCTCAGCGAGTAGGCATCTCGGCCGGATTTTGAGACTTGAAGCCGGTTGCGGAAACGCAGCCGGCTTTGTTCGTTGAGCTGAAGATGCATTGCGGGCGACAGGTTGGTTTTGCGTCACAATACCTCTCGCCTTTTTCGTCAACCCAATGATAGGATATACTAATTGAGCCCGGCAACTCAGCCGAGGCGGTGATTTGACGAGAGAAACTGCATGTTTCCGCTTTCGCATATGATGAAGGCTTTCATTCGCAAGGGCCGGCTGACGGTCATCGACGCAGACGGCAAGCGCCACGTATTTTCCGGCACCGAAGGCCCCCACGTCACGATGAGGCTGACGGACAGAAAACTCTACAGGACACTGGTCTTTAATGCCGAGCTGGCTGCCGGCGAGGCCTATATGGACGGTACCATGCGCTTCGAGGAAGGATCGACATTGCGCGACTTCCTCACGCTGTTCTCGATCAACCGCCTGTCGCTGGGCTCCTATCCGATCCAGAAGGTGCTGCGTGCTATCAAGATGAGGTTCCGCAAGCGCCAGCAGTCGAACAGGAAGGGCCAGGCGCAACAGAACGTCGCCCACCACTACGATATCGGAAACGAGTTTTACAAACTCTTCCTCGACGAAAACATGCTCTATTCCTGCGCCTATTTCCGCGAGCCTGGCGAAACGCTGGAGCAGGCGCAGCGCAACAAGCTCAGGCTGCTGGCCAGCAAGCTCGGTCTGAAACCAGGCATGAAAGTCCTCGATATCGGCTGCGGCTGGGGCGATCTGGCGCTTTATCTCGCCAAGCTGGAAGACATCGAGGTTCTCGGCGTCACCCTTTCCCGCGAACAGCAGGCACTTGCCACCGAGCGGGCACGCAAGGCAGGCCTTGGCGACCGCGTCACGTTCGAGCTTCGCGACTACCGCGATGTCATCGGGTCTTTCGATCGCATCGTCTCGGTCGGCATGTTCGAGCACGTCGGCGTCCATCATTACGACGAGTTCTTTGCCAAGCTGAATTCGCTGATGCCGGATGACGGTGTCGCCGTGCTGCACTCCATCGGCCATATGAGCCCACCCGGCATGGCCAGCGCCTGGCTGCGCAAATACATCTTCCCCGGCGCCTATTCGCCGGCGCTGTCGGAAGTGTTCGAGGTCGTCGAGCGCAACAGCCTGTGGGTGACCGACCTCGAATTCCTGCGCGTGCATTACGCGACGACGCTGCAGCATTGGGCATCCCGCTTCGAGACCAACCGCGACAAGGTGGTGGCCCTCTATGACGAGCGTTTCGCCCGGATGTGGGAATTCTATCTGATCAGCGCCGAGATGATGTTCCGCACGGGAAGCCAGCTCGTGTTTCACATGCAGCTATCCCGCTCCCGCGATGCCGCCCCGATCGTCCGCGACTATATCACCGACCAGCAGCGAGCCTACATCGAGAAGGAGAAGACGCTCGATATGACCGTTTAGGCGCTCTCCTGCGAGTTTCGGCCGGGCGAGGTGCATGTCCACGCTGCCAGTCGGCTGAGGCAGTTCCCGGACGGAAACATTCCGGCCACGATTTCACCACCGTAATGTCAATTGGCTGACACCCGGTTGTAATGCTCCCCGTTTATCTCTTCGGCAAACGAGGAGATCGCCATGCACGCCACCGAATTGACCATGTCCGAGATGTTGAGAGACCCGATGATCCGCCTGATGCTGCGCGCCGACCGCGTGCCGCTGGGCGACTTCGCGAAGCTCCTGGAAGACGCGGCGAGCGCCCGGACAAAGGGCCGGCAGGAAGACGCTCAATCCTCGCGGTCACCGCTTGCGCATTGAGGTCTGCAGGAGGGTGACGCGGCCGGCAGAATGACGGCAAGTATCGGGGGGAGAAAGCCCCTCACCTCGCGTTGCTATTTCAGATAGGTGCGCACGACATCGATGAGTTCCGCCGCGCCTTCCTCGCGCTCCGCTTGGCGGAGGTCCGCTGCCGCAAGATGCATGCGGATGTGATCTTCCATCACCTCGCCCATCAGACCATTGATCGCACCGCGCACGCCCGCGATCAGCTGCATCACCTCTTCGCAGCCCTTTTCGTCCTCCAGCATCCGTTCGACGCCTTCCATCTGGCCGCGGATACGCCGAACCCGGTTGATGAGTTTCTGCTTTTCACGGATCGTATGGCTCATCTGGATGCCCTCCCGGCAGCGCTCCGGTGCTCAGGCCGCACGGGCTTCGACCTCAACCGTCACATGCGAAAGATCGTGGATCGCAGCCAGTTTTTCACGGTAGTAAGACGGCGCGTGCGGGTGATCGGCGACGATCGAAACGATGGCGCCGTGGTGGCCGGGCCCGAGCTGCCAGACGTGTAGATCGAGGATCTCCACCCCCTCGCGGGTCATGATGTCCTTGATCTCCTCCGGCAGGTCCTCGTCATCGCTCTGGTAATCGAGCAGAACACGTCCGCTGTCGCGAACAAGCACCCAGGACCAGCGCGCAATAACGATACCGCCGACGATGCCGATGGCCGGGTCGAGCCAGAGCCAGCCATAAATGCTGCCAAGCACGAGCGCGCCTATCGCCAGAACGGATGTCAGCGCATCCGCCAGCACATGGACATAGGCGGCGCGCAGGTTCTGGTCCTTGCCCCCATGTCCGTGATGATCGTCGTGATGTGCGCCATGATCATGGGCATGGTGGCGACCATGGGCATGATGGTGATCGTCCCTAAGAAGCCACGCGCAGACGATATTGACGAGCAGGCCGACCACGGCAACGAAGATCGCCTCCTGGAAGTTGATGGAAACCGGCGATCGCAGCCGCAAGAAACTTTCCCACGCAATCATCAACGCAATCAGCGCCAGCACAACCGCGCTGGCAAAGCCTGCGAGGTCGCCGAGCTTGCCGGTGCCGAAGGAAAACCGCCGGTTATTGGCGTGCCTGCGGGCGTAAAGGTAGGCCAGCGCGGCGATCAGCATGGCTGCAGCATGCGTGGACATATGCCAGCCATCCGCCACCAGCGCCATCGAGCCGAACATATTCCCGGCAACGATCTCGATCACCATCATCGATGCCGTGATGGCAATGACGAGCCAGGTGCGACGCTCGTTGCGAGCATGGTTTTCACCGAGAAACAAATGGTCATGGGCAGCGCCCAACGTGCGGCAGTGATCGTGCGACAGGGTCATGTTGGAAAATTCCTGATTGGTAGAATAGGGGGGTACCCTATTTGGCGCGTGGCCGCAAGGTTGAGCCGAGGCCTCTGTCGTGGCCCGATGCCTTACATCCCTTGAGACCTCAATCACTAATCGGCGATATCGGGTTCAACGAGCTTTGCCAGATTACGAAGGGATTCCTGCCAGCCGAGATAGCACATCTCGACCGGAATGACGTCGGGAATGCCTGCCTGAACGATCACCAGTTCGGTGCCGACGGACACAGTCTTCAAGACGACAGTGACCTCCATCTCGCCGGGCCGGCTTGGATCTTCGAAACTGTCCGTGTAACGAAGCCGCTGATTTTCAACCAGTTCTCTGTATTCGCCACCGAAGCTGATGCTTTTGCCGCTTGAGAAATTGCGAAAGGATAGCCTGAAGCTACCGCCAACGCGCGGCTCAAGGTGATGCACCGTGCAAGCAAAGCCATTGGGCGGGAGCCACTTTGCCAGCGCGTCCGCTTCGAGAAAGGCGCGATAGACTTTGTCCGGGCTGGTCGCCAGCACACGGTGCAGATTTACACTATTCGGCATGATCATCCCCCCTCAGGCCTGCTAGATTGCCATCATAGACGCGAATATTCGATTGCCAACATCCCTTCTTGGATAACTCCCCTTCCCACCAAAACGCCTGTCCCACGACAAGCTTCCCCGCCATACCTTGCCATTCCGCACTGATCGGCATAGCTCTCACCGGACACACGAATCCCGGATCCCGATGCCGCATAAGGTCTCTCTCTCGCGCCTGAAACTGACCGACTTCCGCAACTATGCGGCAGCGGCGCTGGATCTGGACGGGCGGCACGTCGTGCTGACCGGCAATAACGGGGCCGGCAAGACGAACCTGATGGAAGCAGTATCGCTGCTGTCGCCGGGCCGCGGCCTCAGGCGCGCCTCCTATGGGGATATCACCCGGGTCGGGGCGGCCAATGGCTTCTCCATCTTTGCGGAAATTGAGGGTATGGACGGCGGTGTCGAGATCGGCACCGGCGTCGATACCACGGACGAGACAGCAGTCCGCCGCCTGCGTATCAACGGCACCACGGCCAGAACCGTCGACGAATTGACCGACCACCTGCGCGTCGCCTGGCTGACGCCTGCCATGGATGGACTTTTTACCGGCGGCTCCTCCGATCGCCGGCGTTTTCTCGACCGGCTGGTCCTGTCGCTCGATCCGGCACATGGCCGCAGGGCCACCGATTTCGAGCGCGCCATGCGCAGCCGCAACCGCCTGCTCTCCGAAGGTCGTTTCGACCCTGCCTGGCTTTCCGGCATCGAGCAGCAGATGGCAAGCCTCGGGATTGCGATGGCGATTGCCCGCGAGGAGATGCTCGGACTGCTGTCGGGCCTGATCGACGCCAGCCGCGAGGCGACCCCCTTTCCCTCGGCCTCCCTCACCCTCTCCGGTTTTCTCGATGGCGGGCTTGATGGCCCCGCCGTCGATCTCGAGGACCGCTATGCCGACATGCTGCGCGACAGCCGCTGCCGCGACGCCGGCGCAGGACGAACATTGGATGGGCCGCACCGCGCCGACCTCAAGGTTCGCCATCTCGAAAAAGACATGGACGCCGGGCGCTGCTCGACCGGTGAACAGAAGGCTCTGCTGGTCGGTCTCGTGCTGGCGCATGCCCGACTGGTCGGCAATTTGACAGGCCACGCGCCCGTGTTGCTGCTCGACGAGATTGCCGCCCATCTCGATGAAAACCGCCGGGCGGCGCTGTTCGACCTGATCGACGGTCTCGGCGGCCAGGCCTTCATGACCGGCACCGACCGGGGCATGTTTTCGGCGCTCGGTGAGCGCGCCCAGTTCCTGGGCGTCGATCACGGTGCCGTCCAGCCATGACGCACCGCTTTTGCGCGAGCCGGATGCGAATGATAGGATGATGACATGGAACCCTTGAACCCCGATGAAATCGAGCGCTACCGCCGCCATATCCTGCTGCCCGAGATCGGCGGCGCCGGCCAGCAGAAGCTGAAGGCAGCCCGTATCCTGGTCATCGGCGCCGGTGGCCTCGGGGCGCCGGTGCTGCAATATCTGGCCGCCGCCGGCATCGGCACGCTCGGCATCGCCGACGACGACCGCGTATCGCTGTCGAACCTGCAGCGCCAGGTGATCCACGACACCGGTACCATCGGCGAACTGAAGACGCAAAGTGCCGCTGACGCCATCGCGCGGCTGAACCCCCATATCCGCACCATCCGCTTCGAGGAGCGGTTTGCAGCCGAGACGGCAATGCGGCAACTCGCCGGCTTCGACCTCGTGGTCGACGGCTCCGACAATTTCGATACCCGCTATGCGGCTGCTGACGCCGCACATACCGCCGGCAAGCCGCTCGTTTCCGGTGCCGTCGGCCGCTTCGACGGATCGCTGACCGTGTTGAAGCCCTATGAAACCGGCCCTGACGGCCGTCTCAACCCGACCTACCGCGATTTGTTTCCAGCCCCGCCACCGGAGGGCCTGATCCCCTCCTGCGCCGAGGCCGGCATCATAGGCGCGCTCACCGGCGTCATCGGCACGCTGATGGCGACGGAAGCCATCAAGCTCGTTACTGGCATCGGAGAACCGCTGATCGGCCGGCTGCTGCTCTACGACGCGCTTGCTGCAAGGTTCGACACCATCCGTTATGCAAGGCGCACCAAGCCGGCTAAGGTGGGTGGCACCGCTGGATCATGAGCGGCCTGGAACTGCACCGACTGGACGAAGACTTTACCGGTTGGGACGCCTTGCTGACGCTCATCCAGATCTCATTTGCCGGCATGGAAGGCCGCATCGACCCACCCTCGTCGGCAAAAGCCCTGACAGCCCAGTCATTGCGACAAAAGGCCGGAGCCGAAATCAGTTTTATAGCCATGCAGGAGAAGATCTTAGCCGGCTGTATATTTTGTCGATTGGAACCCGATTGCCTCTACATAGGCAAGCTGGCGGTTCTGCCGACACTGCAGGGCCGAGGTATAGGTCGAAGGCTCATCGAGGCTGCGGAACAGCTCGAGCGGCGCAAAAAACTTCCGGCGCTGCGGCTCGAAACACGTATCGAACTCGTCGAAAATCACGCAACATTTGCCGCCTTGGGTTTTTGCAAGACCGCCGAAAACGCCCATCCCGGCTTCGACCGGACCACCTCGATCGAAATGCGGAAGTCCTTGCTGCCGGCAGGTTAGCCATCGCTAAAGACGAGCGCTTGCCCGCGGATCCTCGGGCCTGACCCGAGGAAACTCAGCGCCCCGGCAACACCCGGTTGGGTGGCCTGTGGCTATCCATGAAGGCGCGGATGTTGATGATCACTTTGTCGCCCATCTCGATGCGGCCCTCGATGGTGGCAGAGCTCATATGCGGCAGGAGCACGACCTTGCCTTCGTTGGCGAGCTTGATCAGCTTCGGGTTGACGGCCGGCTCGTTGGAGAAGACGTCGAGGCCGGCGCCGGCGATCTTGCCGTCGCGCAGGATGTTGATCAGGGCCGGCTCGTCGATGATGTCGCCCCGCGCGGTGTTGACGATGAAGGCGGTTGGTTGCAGCAGCGCCAGCCGTCTTGCCGAGATCAGATGATAGGTGCCTGGTGTCGAGGGGCAGTTGATCGAGATGATATCGACGCGGGCGAGCATCTGGTCGAGGCTGTCCCAGTAGGTCGCCTCCAGCTCGTCCTCGGTCTCCGGGCTGACTTTGCTGCGGTTGTGATAGTGGATCGAAAGGCCGAAGGCCTTGGCACGGCGAGCGACGGCGGTGCCGATGCGGCCCATGCCGACGATGCCGATACGCTTGCCGGAAAGCCTGCGGCCGAGCATCCACGTCGGCGACCAGCCGGCCCATTCGCCGGGCTTGTCAGTCAGCACCCGCGCGCCCTCGGCCAATCGCCGCGGCACGGCGAGGATAAGCGCCATCGTCATGTCGGCAGTATCTTCGGTCAGCACGCCCGGCGTGTTGGTTACGGTGATACCTTTTCGCGCCGCAGCGTCCACGTCGATGTGATCGGTGCCGTTCGAGAAGCCGGCAATAAGTTTCAGCTGCGGGCCCGCCTGTTCGATAAGGGCCGCATCGATCCTGTCGGTCACCGTCGGTACGAGCACATCGGCCGTCTGCATCGCCGCAACCAGTTCGCTGGCGGTGCGCGGCCTGTCGTCTATGTTGAGCTCGGCGTCGAACAACTCGCGCATCCGCGTCTCGACCGCGTCGGGCAGTTTGCGCGTCAGATAGACTTTTGGTTTTTTCTTCGTTGTCATGACGCCCTGCGATGCCTTGTTCAGAGGTCCTTAACCAAGACCAGACATAATTTTAACGTTGCGGGCAGTTCTACCAGACCCGCAGTCGAAGACAAACAGAAGTCGCTTTCGGCGTCCACGCATTTGCGGATGGCCGGAACGAAGCGCGCCCGGGCAGCGCGCCACGACAATCGAACGGAATTCTGATGCGGAGCACCATGTTCAAATCCTGTACGGCATTGGCACTCGGCCTGATGATGGTGGCCGGCTCGATCCAGATTGCCAACGCTCAGGCAGCCAAGGGTGCCAGCGGCTTGCCGCTGCCACGCTTCGTGACGCTGAAATCGAAGCGCGTCAACCTGCGCATTGGCCCGAGCAGCGATTACGCGGTCTCATGGCTCTATACCCGCGCAGGCCTGCCAGTCGAAATCATCCAGGAATACGACAACTGGCGCCAGGTACGGGATGCCGACGGCACGGAGGGCTGGGTCAACCAGTCGCTGCTGTCAGGCTCGCGCGCCGCGATCGCCGCCCCGTGGATGAAGGGCAAAGGCAAGGAAGTCTACGTCAACATGCGCCGGGATCCGCAGCCGTCGAGTTCCGTCATTGCCAAGCTCGAGCCCGGCGTCGTCCTCGATGTGCGCGAATGCAACGGCACCTGGTGCAAGACGACGACCGATGGAACCGAGGGCTGGGTGGCGCAATCGGAAATCTGGGGCGCCTATCCCGGAGAGGCCTTCAAATAAGCCCGGCTTCCTTGGCCAGCTTCGACAGAGACTTGTCAGGCCGGGGGCCGATCTGCTGGATCACAGTACCTGCCGCCAGGCAGCCAAGTTTGCCGCAATCGCGGAGTTCCCGTCCCTGCGTGTAGCCGTAGAGGAAGCCGGAGGCGAACAGATCGCCAGCCCCTGTCGTGTCGACAAGCTCGTCCAGCTCGATGGCGTCGACTTCGTAGCGCTCGCTGCCGCGCAGGATGACAGCCCCGTCTTCGCTCATTGTCACAGCGGCAATCTTGCAATCGCGGGCGATCAGCGTCAGCGCTTCCTCGAAATCCTCTGTCTCGTAGAGGCTGAGTGCTTCCTGACGGTTGGCAAAAACGATATCGACGGTGCCAGAGCGCATCAGCTCGAGAAATTCGTCCCGGTAACGGCCGACGCAGAAGCTGTCGGAGAGGGTCATCGACACCTCGCGGCCGTTTTCATGGGCAATACGGGCGCATTCGCGGATCGCATCCTTGGCGCGCGGCGGATCCCAGAGATAGCCCTCGAAATAAATGACCTTGGAATCGGCAACGACATCGGCTTCGACGTCCTCGGGTCCGAGCTCGACGCAGGCACCGAGATAGGTGTTCATCGATCGCTCGCCGTCCTCGGTGACGAAAATCATCGAGCGGGCCGTGGGCGGCAACGTCTCTTTCGGCGCGGTCTCATAGTGGACGCCGAGCGCGCGAATATCGTGGGTAAAGATTTCGCCGAGCTGGTCCTTGGCTACCTTGCCGAAATAGGCAGCCTTGCCGCCGAAATTGGCAATGCCTGCCGCCGTGTTGCCGGCGCTGCCGCCAGAGGCTTCGATGGCCGGTCCCATGCGGGAATAGAGCAATTCGGCACGCTCGGCGTCGATCAGGTTCATCGCGGCCTTGGTGATGGCGTTGTCGATCAGGAACTGGTCGTCGCACCGGGCAATAATATCGACGATGGCATTGCCAACGGTGAGTACATCGAAACGTGTCATCAAAATGGAACCCCGGTCACTGTCTTCGCCGGTGTCCGGTCATATCGGGTTTTGAAAAGTTTGGAAGGCGGAATCGCCACCGCCCGCCCAAGAAATGCCAACTGGTCACAGAGCCGTCACTTTCGCCGTGTAATTAACCATCAGGCGAGAGGCATGGACGGTCGACAGATCGTTAGAGCCTTTATCGCTTGGGGTGTGACCCCTGGCTTCCATTGAACGCGCTGACCACGGATGTACTGGCAGACGGCGATGGAAGCAGACCGCCGGGATGACCGGCTGCGGAAAAGCGGGCAGTGCCCGCTTTTTTTGTGCCTTTTTTCAGGATCGACGTCCCTCGAAGAAGAGCGAAACACCCAGCAGCGTTGCTGCGAGACAGATCAGGCAGACGCAGACGATGCAAACGCCGATCCAGCCGGCAAGCGTCCAGGCCATGCCGCCGGCGAATGCACCGAGTGCACCACCGGAAAACGTCGAAACCATATACATCGTGTTCAGCCGGCCGCGGATTTCATGACCGATGGCAAATATCCGCGTCTGGTTGGCGATCTGGCCGCTCTGCAAGCCGAAATCGAGCAGGTTGACGGCAACGACCAATGCCAGAAGATGCGTCGTCCCCAGGGTGGCGGCAATCGCGAAGCTGGCGAGCAGGGCGCAGAAGGCAAGAGCATTCACCCGCGAGGAACCCCAGCGGTCGGCAAGTCGCCCTCCAATCGGCGCCATCAACGCACCGGGGGCACCCCACAGCCCGAAAAGGCCGGCAGCGGCGGCTCCGAGTCCGAAGGCAGGGCTGGCGAGATGGAATGCCAGCGTCGCCCAGAAAGCCGAAAAAGCGCCGAAAGCCAGGAAATTCATTCCCATCGACAACAGCAGCGGCCGGTGCTTCAACAGCGGCACGAGCGAGGCCAGCAGCTTGCCGTAGCTCATTTTCTGCATCATCTGCGGTCGCTGCGGCATGAAGGCCGGAACGAAGAAGAAAAGGATCAGCGTGAGAACCGCAGCCAAGCCGTACGACGCACGCCAGCTGTCGGTATATCCCGCCACAAGACCGGAGACTGTGCGCGACAACAGGATGCCCATGACCAGGCCGGTGGTCATCGTACCGACGACCCGGCCCCGCTTTTCTGCCGGCACCAGCGAGGTGGCGAGCGGTATCAGCACCTGTGGCACGACGGTGACCAGCGCAAGACAGGCGCTGGCACCGATAAGCACGCCAATACCTGGCGCAAGCGCCGCTCCGAGAAGGCCGATCGCCGTCAGCGCCATCAGCCAGCGCAGCAACCTGCGTGGCTCGGCAATATCGGCAAGCGGCACCAGCAGGAGAATGCCGAACGCGTAGCCGACCTGGGTCGCTACCGCAACCAGCGACGACACATGCTCGGGAACGCCAAAGCTAACGGCGATCTGGCCGAGCAGCGGTTGGCAGAGATAGATATTGCCGACCATTACGCCACAGGCGGCGGCCATCAAGGGTATGGTGCCGCGATGGATTTCAGGCAACGACTGCGAATTGGGCATCAAAAGACTCACATTGGCATAAGCGCGCAGAACGTCACGCTTCGGCTATCTTGTCGAGGTCACAGGGTGTGCCGATTATGCAATGCAGCATCCCGCTCGTGACCGAGGTAAGCGGCGGCCACAGCATTCGAGGTTGGCAACGGCCAATGTATCCGGGTTAGGATGTTCCAGTTCTCCAGCGACGTCTCCGATAGGCCAACCTATTGACCGCCAAGCCTACTCAACCCTTGCAAGCCAATCCAGCGGCTGTGCCGCACGGACTTCATGTCTTCACCGACGGCTGCGTCGAGCCCGGTTCCGGCGATGGAGGCTGGGCCTATGTCGTGTATCGCAATGGACTCGAGATATCCTCGGGCTGCGGCGGCGTCGCAAAGACCGCCAACAATGCCATGGAAATCATGGCCGTGCTGGAGGCAGCAGAATGGATCGCGAGCAATGCCGCCGGTGAAGATGTCGTGATCTGGTCCGATTCGCTGTACGCCGTCAGGGGCTGCAACGCCTTCCGGCAGATATGGAAAGGAAACGGCTGGAAAAAGATCGACGCCAACCCCAACGTCCGGCGGAGGACGATCGCCCATGCAGAGCTTTGGAAGATGCTCGATCTAAAGCTGTCGCAAAATCCGCTTGTCAGGATCGAATGGTGCAAAGGCCACTTCGGCATAGACGGCAACGAGCGCGCCGACGCGCTTGCCGACCAGGGCCGCCGCACGATCCAGCGGCAGGGCAGGCGGACGTGAGGACCCGGCCACGGATGGCCGGGCTTTGTCGTCGGATCAGGCTCAGTTGGTAGCGGGCGCCGGCGCGGCGGCAGCATCCGGCAGCGGTGCAGGCGTATCGGCCAGCGTCCGGAGATAGGCGATGACATTGGCCCGGTCGGTTTCCTTCGGCAGGCCTGCAAAGCCCATTGCCGTGCCGGGAATGTATTTCTTCGGCGCCGCCAGAAAATGCGTGAGATGGTCGTAGGTCCACTTCTCCGAGCTACCCTTGGAAAAATCCTTGATCGCTGCGGAATAGCCGAAGCCCTCATGCGAGGCGATCGGCCGGTCGACGATGCCGTAGAGGTTTGGCCCGACCTTGTTCGGCCCGCCCTTGCTGCCGTCATGACAGGCCTGACACTTCTTGAAGATTGTTTCGCCAACCTTGGCGTCGGCCTTCTGCAACAGCTGGGCGATCGGCGTTTCCGGCGCTGCCGCAGCAGTTTTACCACTGGCGCCACCGGCCGGTGCCGTCTCGTCGGCGACAATGATAAAGCCTGGCTTCTCCGGCGGCTCCGAAGCAAACAGCGCGCCGGACACCAGCGACACCGACTTCAACACGAACAACGTCGCCAAAAGCGCACCGAGTCCCATGTTCACGTAGGATGAATTCATCTGCTATGTTCCCCTCCCCGGCAAACCCGCCGGCCCCATCTTGAATTCGGCCGAAACCTGTGTCTTCTGACTGTCCCTTACAAAACTCTCCACCCAGCTCGGAACATCACACTTTTTGACATTTTTCCGACGGGAATAAAAGGCCAACAATGACGTACCTCGATATCGGCAAGACGCTGGTCCTCATCCCCGCCCGTCTGGCGTCTACCCGACTGCCAGGCAAACCGTTGGCCGACATTGCCGGCTTGCCCATGATCGTACAGGTTGCCATGCGCGCGCGCGAAGCGGCTATCGGTCGCATCGTCGTCGCCGTCGACCATTCCGACACGTTCGATGTCGTCAGAGACGCCGGCTTCGAGGTGGTGATGACCCGCGAGGACCATCAATCCGGCTCCGATCGCATTCACGAGGCGCTGCGCGCTGTCGATCCGGACGGTCGCATCGAGACAATCGTCAATGTCCAGGGCGACCTGCCGACCATCGACCCCGCCACAATCCGCGCTGCCCTGAAGCCGCTCGAAGATACCGCCGTCGATATTGCGACGCTGACGGTGGAAATCCGCGACGAGGAGGAAAAGACCAATCCCAACGTCGTCAAGATCGTCGGCTCGCCGCTGTCGGACAGCCGGCTGAGGGCACTCTATTTTACCCGCGCCACCGCCCCCCATGGCAAAGGGCCGCTCTACCATCATATCGGCCTCTACGCCTATCGCCGCGCGGCACTCGAGCGTTTCGTGACGCTTGCCCCATCGACGCTGGAAAAACGTGAATCGCTCGAGCAGCTGCGTGCCCTCGAAGCCGGCATGCGCATCGACGCCGAGATCGTTGACACGGTTCCGCTGGGTGTCGATACTCGGGCCGACCTCGAAAAGGCCCGCCGAATGCTCTCCGGCGCCTCTCTCTGACGGATTTTTCATGACAGCCAAGACCAACAAGATTGCCTTCCAGGGCGAATACGGCGCCAATTCCGACATGGCATGCCGCGACATGTTTCCCGGCATGGAGCCGCTGCCATGCCAGACCTTCGAGGATGCGTTCACCGCAGTCGACAATGGCGATGCCGATCTCGCGATGATCCCGATCGAAAACACAATCGCCGGCCGTGTTGCCGATATCCACCACCTGCTGCCGGAATCCAACCTGCACATCATCGGCGAATATTTCATGCCGATCCGCTTCCAGCTGATGGTGCTCCCGGGTGTCACCCATGACGAGATCCGCACCGTCCACAGCCACATCCATGCGCTCGGACAATGCCGCAAGATCGTTCGAGCCAACGGCTGGAAACCGGTCATCGCCGGCGACACTGCGGGCGCTGCAAAGCTGGTGCAGGAAACAGGCGACCGCTCGATGGCGGCGCTGGCCCCCCGGCTGGCCGCCGACCTCTACCATCTCGACATCATCGCCGAGAATGTCGAGGATGTCGAAAGCAACACGACACGCTTCGTCGTGCTGGCCCGCGACGAGGCATGGGCCGAGCGCACATCGAAGGACGAAAAGATCGTCACGACTTTCGTCTATAATGTCCGCAACATCCCGGCCGCCCTCTACAAGGCGCTTGGCGGTTTCGCCACAAACGGCATCAACATGACCAAGCTGGAGAGCTACCAGCTCGGCGGAAAGTTCGTGGCCACCCAGTTTTACGCCGACATCGAAGGCCATCCGTCGGACCCGAACGTCCGCCAGGCGCTGGAGGAACTGCGGTTCTTCTCCGAAAAGGTCCGCATCCTCGGCGTCTACAAAGGCCACCCGACGCGCGGCTCGATGTAGGCATTGCAACTGCCGACCGTCACACAGAAGGAAAACGCCATGGCCACGCCACCCCGCCGCCCGGTCAGCCCGATGGACGCCGCAGAGGCGCTATTCAAACCGACAAAGAAGCCCGTCGCCCCTGCAGTCGAGCGCCCTGCCGTGCCCAACACGAAGGAGATGGTGTCGATCAGGCTCGACAGCGACGTGCTCGCCCACTTCCAGGAAGACGGTCCCGGCTGGCAGGACCGCATCAACGACACGCTGCGTGCAGCCATGCTGGCCAAGGATTAGCATCCGGCCACACTCCATGCCGGGATAACGCGCAGAACGCATGGCTCCTGCAGCAGACCGGCAATTGAATGGACCCTCATGATCACCTTCCAGCCTATGCTTCCCGCAGAGTTCCCCGCATACCTGGATTACTTCATCGCTGACTACGCAGATGAAATTGCTGAGAACTATGCCATGTCTTCGGCCGCTGCGCGGATACTGGCTGAGCGCGAGGTCGCGGCGGAGCTTCCGGCCGGCCCGCAAACCGCAGGCCAGGAATTGCTCTGCATATTCAGCGAGCAGAACCCAGCGCAACCCATTGGCTATCTCTGGTATCGCTCCGACAAAGACCACCATTCGGCTTTTGTCTGCGACTTCTGCATACTCCCGGAGTACCGGGGACAAGGTCGCGGTCACTCTGCTCTGGCTGCCCTGGAAGCGATGATGCGGCAACAGGGATACACGGAGATCAAGCTGCGTGTGGCTGCCGATAACGCTCGCGCTCAACACCTATACGCCGTCGGCGGCTTTCGCGTCACTGGGCTCAATATGTCCAAACGCATCGGCGCTGAAGCGGTGCCGGAAAAAGCCCTCGCCAACGAGCCCATCATCTGACTTTCCGAATTGAGGGTGCACACACCTGATCCGGTGCATTCCGCGCGCTAAGTAACGATTACCGGCGGCAGGAGAATGCCGCGCAACAGGAGAGTTCTCATGAAGATCACCCGCAGCGGTTCGCTTCCCTCGGCCAAGGGCCCATCCGACTACTTCACCGGCACGGTGCGCATCGATGCGCCGTTCAAGGGCGAGGATCCGGCCCGGATCGGCGGCGCCACCGTCACATTCGAACCCGGCGCACGCACCGCCTGGCACACGCACCCGCTCGGCCAGACCCTGCTCGTGCTGTCCGGCCTCGGCCGTGCGCAGCGAGAGGGTGGCCCGATCGAAGAGATCCGCCCCGGCGACATCGTCTGGTTCGCACCGGGTGAGAAACACTGGCACGGCGCTGCACCTTCAACAGCCATGAGCCATGTCGCCATCGCCGAAGCGCTTGACGGCAAGGTCGTCGATTGGCTCGAGCACGTCACCGATGAGCAGTACGAGGGCTGATAGGATCACGCATCGGTCGCTGCAGGTGATGCCGGCTGACGCTTTGCAGCCTCGCGCCGGCACCACTCGTCGGCAGCACTGCCCATAGTCTGGCCGACAGCCGTCTTAAGCCAGCCCATGAAGGGGCGGTCGAACCTGAACCCTTCGCCACATTCCGCCTGGAAAAATCGACGGACGTTCCGCCTATTGCGATAGGATGCCGTCAACGGCGTCGCGCGCGTGATTTCACTGCTATGCCAGTCGAATGCCATTAGCCCCACTAACCGTCTACCCCTGCACCGCGTTGGTATCCGTCGCCTGGTTTACCCGTAATGCACCACGGTTCCATGCACCAAGCTCACGGCAGATCATCAATATGTGAATGGGCATGTTGCAGTGCAATGTGCTAAGTAGTTAGCTTACTACCTATCCACTACGATGAAGGTTGAAAAGCATGTCGGAAGATAAGAGCACACATCTGGTATCCGTTCTCAAGACCATGATCAGAGACCACGGCATGCCGCGGTCCCTGGATGAGATCACCGATCCGGACTTTCGCAGCATGGCAGTCGCGCATATCGATGAATTCGATGAAGCCCGCGATGAATGTGAAAGCGACCTCACCCTGAACTGATGCGGAACTGCGGTGCAGCCTACTGATCCGGTTCGCAAACACGCAGGCGATGGCCATCGGGATCGAGCGCCACGAAGGTCTCTCCGAAATCCATCGTCGTCAACTCCTGCGCAATCGGCATTCCCTGGCTGCACCACTCCCGGTAATGGGCGGCAATGCTGCCCTTGCCCGGCAGGGCAAAGCCGATTTCTCCGCGATTTCCAAGCGCTGAAGGCTGAGGTTCCACAGAACTACGACGCCAGAGCCCGAGCATGAAACCGTTATCGAGCGCAAAGGCGGCATAATTCGGCGAATCCGCCACGGGCTCGCGACCAAGAAGGCCGCGATAGAAACGACGCTCTCGGCCGGGTCCTTGACGTAGAGAATGATGAGATTGGGGTTGGTCATTTTCGTTGCTCCTTGTTGTCGATGGAGCAACGATAGCAGCAACCACTGACAGTTTATGGCAGCAGTGTGGGCAAGGCATCTGAGTTGTTCTTCTATGTTGCGCCACCGGCTTTCGCCTCGCCGAACTCCTCCATGACGGCCTCGATGAAGCTTTTGAGTTTCGGGGTCTGGCGGCGGTCGGGGTGGAAGAGAAGATGCATCGGTCGCGTCTCCGTCCGGTAGTCCGTCAGCACCCTGACGAGACGACCATCGGCCAGCATGTCCCGCGCGTGGTCGTAGGCAATCAGCGCGATGCCGAAACCGCCCACCGCAGCCGAGAGCAACCCCTTTGCATCGTTCACCCGCAAGCGCCCCTGCACCTTCGGTTCATAAACGCTGTCGCCCATCTCGAAACGCCAGTGATAGTTCTCCGGCTGCGACCACAGAGCCTGCCCCAGGCATTCGTGGTATTCGAGATCGGCAGGATGGGTCGGAGTTCCGCGTTCCCGCAGGTAGTCCGGCGAGGCACAGAGCACGACGCGAAACGGCGCAAGCCTATACTTGGTGAGGGTCGTGTCCCCGACATGCCCGATGCGGAACACTGCCTCGAAGGACTCCTTGACCGGATCGACATACTTGTCGTCGAGAACCAGATCGATTTCCACGTCGGGATATCGACGCAGATAGCGAGTCACGAGACCGATCAGGCTCTGTGAGCCGAACGAAACAGGAGCGTTTATGCGCAGGCGCCCCTGCGGTGTGCCCTTGGCCTGCTCCGCAACCGCATCGGCCCAGTCGGCATCGGCCAGCACCAGCTTGCACCGGTCATAGTAGGTCCGGCCGATCTCGGTGACGCTTTGCCGCCGGGTGGTGCGATAGAGCAAGCGTGCGCCGAGGCGCGCCTCGAGATAATTGACATGCTTGGCCACCATCTGCTGCGAGATGCCAAGCACAGTGGCAGCAGACGCAAAGGAGCCCATCTCTACCGAGGTGACATAGGCATTCATGCTGACGAGACGATCCATTCCCTACTCCTGGTAGTGATTGTTAGCATCCTATTGCGATTTATCGCGATGTGAACAGGAATTATGGTCCATTTGTCTCTCCACGAAGGAGACGGGCAATTCGGAGTATTTGATATGAAAATCGGAATTATCGGTGCCGGCAATATTGGCGGCGCGCTCGCAACCCTGCTTGCCAAGGCGGGACACCAGATCGATATCGCCAACTCGCGCGGTCCGGCCACGCTTTCGGAGTTGGCCACGAAAACAGGCGCACGCGCCGCGACCGTCGAAGCAGCTGTGCTCGACAAGGACGTTGTCGTCGTGACTATCCCCCTCAACGCCATCCCGTCGCTGCCTCGCGACCTCTTCGCCAAAGTGCCCGCGAAGACCATCGTCATCGACACCAACAACTATTATCCCCGCGAACGCGACGGCGCGGTGGCCGACATCGAAAACGGCATGACGGAAAGCGCCTGGGTGGCAAAGCAACTCGGCCGCGACGTGGTGAAGGCATTCAACATGATCTACGCCACGAGCCTCGCCGAGCTTGGCAAGCCGGCAGGCCAGCCGGGTCGCATAGCAATTGCAGTGGCCGGCAACGATCAGGCCTCTAAAGCCGTCGTCATCGGCCTGATCGATGAGATCGGTTTCGACGCCGTGGATGCCGGAAGCCTGGACGACTCCTGGCGCCAGCAACCGGGCTCGCCTGTCTATGTGAAGGATCATGACGCAGCCGGCGTACGCCAGGCGCTGACGGAGGCCAGCCCCCAGCGGACGGACCAGTGGAAGGCAACCCCACGCAGCCCCGGCACCTTCGACGCGCCTGCGTAAACGCCAGCAACCTGACGAACCAGATCATGCGCCTAACCCGCGCAGGGTCCGGTCGCCCTGCATCAGGCATTCCGGGCATAGTCGTCGATCTCGCGCCACTCTTTCATCAGCACCGCCCGACGGCGGGGATAACGACCGTCCTGAACGGTCATGTCGCCGATCCGGTCTGTGCGGAAATGTCGGTAGTCGCGGCGAAGCTCGCACCACGCGGCCATGATGCGGATATGTTCGAGATAGCCGAGCGCGAAGGGCCAGACCTTCCGGACGGAAACGGCACCGCTCTCGTCGGTATAGTTGAGCTCGAGAATGCGCTCCATTCGGATCGCCCGGCGGATGACCGAAAGATCCGCCTTGTCTTCGCTTATGCGGCGCGGACCGACCAGCAACGTCGCCGAATCGATCTCGTCGCGCATTTCTTCAGGCAGGACGGCAGCGATCTTGGCCATCGCATCGGCGCCGGCCGCGGCCAGTCGCGGCTCGGCAGCCCGCGCCACCCACCGCGAACCGAGCACCAGAGCCTCGATCTCGTCTTGCGAAAACATCATCGGCGGCAACATGAAGCCCGGCTTCAGCACATAGCCGACGCCGGCCTCGCCTTCGATATGCGCCCCTTGCGCTTGCAGGCTGGCAATATCACGGTAGAGCGTCCGCAGGCTCACGCCCGTCTCCTCCGCCAGCGCCGCCCCGGTCACTGGACGGCGATGGCGACGCAGGGCCTGCAGGAGAGTCAGCAGCCGCTCGGAACGGGCCATGGCAATATCCGCCTAGCGCTTCCACTCGATCCAGTCGCGCATCAGCCGGTGGGCTATGGCACCCTTCGGTGGCGAGGTATGGCCGGATGCATCCACCCGCTCCAGCATTGCCAGCGTCTCCTCCGGCGTAAACCAGCGACAATCGTCGAGCTCGGTGGAGTCGATGTGGATTTCGGTGGATTTCGCTTCGGCATAGCAGCCGATCATCAGCGAATGCGGCATCGGCCACGGCTGCGAGGCGTGATAGCGGATGCGGCCGGTGGCGATGCCGGATTCCTCGTGCGTCTCGCGGCGCACCGCGCTTTCGATCGTCTCGCCCGGCTCGACGAAACCGGCAAGGCACGAATACATTCCCGGCGGGAAGTGGTGGCTTCGACCGAGCAGACAGAGCCCTCGGGCCTCATCGACGACGAGCATGATGACAACGGGGTCGGTGCGCGGAAAAATCGTATGCTGGCAGGCCGTGCAGATGCGCTTGTAGCCGCCAATATGGCCTTCGCTTGCAGATCCGCAACGGCCGCAAAAACGGTTGTCGCTATTCCAGCGGAGGAGGCTGGCAGCCTGTGCCGCCTCGCCCAGAATTTCGCCTTCGAACAGATGCTCGCGCCACAGCGCCCGCATGTCTGTCGCCTTGTACTGGCTGGCAAGATCGTCGGCACCGACACCCACCGGCACCGCGAGCCGCGGCTCGCCGCTTTTCTTGTAGCCAAGCAGCACCGCATTATCCCAATCCGGATCGAGCTCGGCCAGTTCGTATTTGGCAAACAGCGGATCGAGGATCTGGCCGTCATGCTTCAGCACCAGCTTTTCGCCGGCAAAGGCCAGGATATGGGTCCCATCGATGGACAGCGCTTTTTCCACCGAGCTTTCATCGCGATGCTCAGAGTCGCGGTTCAGTGCGTTCTCGGCAAAGGCGGTAAGGCTGCTGGGCTCGGGGTGTGGCGCGTCGGAGGTGAAGAGGGAATGGCTCATGGGGACAGGGCTTTCTGCATTCGGGTCATGAAGGCGCGCATCTCGTCGTCCTCATAGGGCTCCTGATGGCCATGACCCCAGACGGGGCCCGGCCAGTTCGCATCCCCTTCGGACCGCGCAATGACATGAACATGCAGCTGTCGGACAATATTTCCAAGGGCGCCGACATTGATTTTCACAGCCCCAGTGACGCTCTTCAACGCGCTCGACACCATATTCGTCTCGAAGGTGAGCAAGGCTTGGTCGAGAGGCGTGAGCTCGAAAATTTCAGAGATTGCCTGCCGGCGCGGCACCAGCACAAGCCATGGCCAGCGGCGATCCTTCATCAGGCGCAGGTCGCAAAGACCTGTGATCGCAATAGACACTGTGTCCTTCGCCAGGCGATCATCGAGCACGAATGGGCTCATGGTGTCTCCTCCAGTATTTTTTCAAATGTTTAGCAGTTTTTTTGTGGGCGTGCTTGCATTTGATGGCGAGATTGCCGATATGTCGCTCCGGGAGGTTGGTGGTGGACGAGCCACTCGCCAACCGGGTCAGGTCCGGAAGGAAGCAGCCCCAACGAGCCAGGCACGGGTCATCGTGCCAGCCTCCCACCCTTTTCTCATAGCGATGTCCGGCTTGCCCGGCGACAAGCAGGGCGATGAGCGAAATCGAGCGACCAGCAAATTCAGCCGCGTCGACCGGCACCGGCTACAGGGTGCTGGCCCGCAAATATCGCCCCAAGGATTTTTCGGACCTGATGGTCGGCCAGGAGCCGATGGTCCGCACCCTGACCAATGCTTTCGAGACCGGCCGTATCGCCCAGGCCTACATGCTGACCGGCGTGCGCGGCGTCGGAAAGACCACGACCGCCCGCATCCTGGCCCGTGCCTTGAACTACAAGACCGCCGAAATCGACACGCCCACCATCGACCTGCGCATGCTCGGCGAGAACTGCCAGGCAATCATGGACGGCCGCCACGTCGATGTCATCGAGATGGACGCCGCCTCGCACACCGGCATCGACGACATCCGGGAAATCATCGAGCAAGTTCGCTATCGCCCGGTGTCGGCACGCTATAAAGTCTACATCATCGACGAAGTGCACATGCTGTCGACTGCCGCCTTCAACGGCCTGTTGAAGACGCTGGAAGAGCCGCCCGAGCATGTCAAATTCATCTTCGCGACGACGGAAATCCGCAAGGTGCCGATCACGGTGCTGTCGCGCTGCCAGCGCTTCGACCTGCGCCGCATCAGCGCCTCCGATCTCGTTGGCCTGTTCTCCACCATAGCTGCCAAGGAAGGCATCGAAGCCGAGGCTGAGGCCCTGGCGATGATCGCCCGCGCCGCCGAAGGCTCCGCCCGCGACGGCCTGTCGCTGCTCGACCAGGCAATCGCCCATGGCGGTGGCTCGGTGCAGGCCGATACCGTGCGCTCGATGCTCGGCCTTGCCGACCGCGCCCGTATCGTCGACCTGTTCCAGCATATCGTCAAAGGCGACGTTGCCGCTGCCCTTGCCGAATTCAACGGCCAGTACGAGGCCGGCGCCAACCCCGTGGTCGTGCTCACCGATCTTGCCGATTTCACGCATCTGGTGACACGCCTGAAATATGTGCCCGACTCGGCCAACGACCCCTCGCTGAGCGAGATCGAACGGGTCAGCGGCCTCGAATTTTCCCGGACGCTCGCAGTCACCACACTGTCGCGCATCTGGCAAATGTTGCTGAAGGGCATTCCGGAGACAGAAAACTCCTCGCGCACGGCGGGTGCCGCCGAAATGGTGCTGATCCGCCTCGCCCACGCCGCCCACCTGCCCTCGCCGGAGGATGCCGCAAGGCGCCTGGCCGAGATCGGCAGCGACAGCAGCGGCAGTCCGCGTCCCACCCCATCGGGAAACGGTAACGGCAACGGCGCTGGCGCTTCCGTTGCCTACCAGCCAGCCACATCCAGAAACGCCCCCGAGGCGGCCCCGCGCGCAAACAGCGGAGCAGCCACGATGCTGCGCGCCGTCCCAGATGCGGCACCGCAGCCTGTTGCCACCGGCCGCACCGAGGCAAAGCCCGTCGAGGCTCCGAAGCCCAGCGTCGCCATCCGGTCGATCGGCGATATTGCCGACCTCTGCGGCGTCAAGCGCGATCCACGGCTGAAGGCCATGGTGCGCACGTTCCTGCGGCCGGTGAAGCTCGAGCCCGGCCATCTCGATGTCAGCCTCGCGCCCGGCGCTCCCGGCACGTTGCTCAATGAGCTGGCCCTGAAGCTCAAGGAATGGACCGGCATCCACTGGATCGTCAGCCTCAGCCGCGATGGCGGAGCGCCGAGCGAGACAGAGGCGGAGACCAAGGCGCAAGCACAGCGCATGGTCGATGCCAGCCAGGACCCGGACGTTGCCGCGATCCTCTTGCAGTTTCCTGGCGCCAAGATCATCGACGTGCGCGTCCGCGCCGATCCGGATGACGATGCAGGCGATGAACCGCTCGCCGCGCCAGCCGTTGCCGAATCCGACGAAGGCGATATCCTGCCGGGCGATGACATAGAATTCTGATCGAACACCAAAAGACAGCAGAGAAGGAACGAAGGCGATGCGCGACATCATGGGAATGATGGGCAAGGTCAAGGAAATGCAGTCCAAGATGGAAAAGATGCAGGCAGAAATGTCTGACATCCATGCAGAAGGCAAGTCGGGCGGCGGTCTCGTCACCGTCACCCTGAACGGCAAGGGCGAGATGATCTCGCTGAAGATCGACCCGTCTCTGTTCAAGGAAGACGATGTCGAAATCCTCGAAGACCTCGTCGTCGCAGCCCACACCGATGCCAAGGGCAAGGCCGAAGCCATCGTCGCCGAAAAGACCAGGGAACTGACCGCCGGCCTGCCGATCCCTCCCGGCTTCAAGATGCCTCTCTGAGACCTGAGATCGATCGCAGCCTGGATCTCACCGGAGGACGGTCGCGCCATGCGCGGCCGTCGAGCGTTTCGACGGCGAGCCTCAGGCCTGCGCTTCGATCTTCTCGCGAAACTGCTTGTGCAGCGGCGTCGACAGATAGCGCTCCCGGTCCTTGGGCGACAGCTTGCGGCCGAATGTCTTCATCATCTCCGGCATCGTCACCCGCTCGCCTTCGAACGGCCGGTATTCGACACCGGTACCGGAAGACAGCGACGCCGGCTTCAGTACGCGGCAGTAGATGCCCGGCAGACCGGCATTCATGTAGCGCTTGACGAACTTCGGGTCGCCCATCTTGGCCGCGAAGGTGGCGCAGGGGATGCGCGGCGATGTCACCTCGAGCACGAGATCGCCCGCCACGAACCGGTCGCCAACGGCAACACTGGCATTGTCGAGCCCGTCGATGACCACATTCTCGCCGAACAGGCCGGGCGGAACCGGTTGCCCAAGTTCGCGTGCCCACCAGTCGAGCGTCAGCGAGCCCTCGACGTATACCGCCTGGCAGGGACCTCCATGATGCTTGCGATTGCAGACGGCGTCGCCGATCAGTCCGTTTTCATCGATCATGACCGCGCCGGAAACCGGATGCTTGTTGATGCCGGTCTTGTAGCTCTTGCCGGGCAGTTTTTCGGCATTGCCGGTGCAGACGGCGAGAATTTTCATGGGATGCTGTCTCCTGACGCGATTCCGTTTCTCTAGCATATGGTCTAAGAACGCCCCATGGCAAAACGAGTCACCGGTCCCGAAATTGAAAAACTGATCCAGTTGCTGGCCAAGGTGCCCGGCCTCGGGCCGCGTTCAGCGCGCCGCGCGGCGCTGCATCTGATCAAGAAAAAAGACCAGTTGCTCGGCCCCCTCTCGGTGGCCATGGGCGAGGCCCACGACAAGGTCAAGATCTGCTCGCACTGCGGCAACGTCGACACCGTCGACCCCTGCACGGTGTGCACAGACGACCGCCGGGACCAGGCCGTCATCATCGTCGTCGAGGATGTCGCCGACCTCTGGGCGCTGGAGCGGGCAGCAGCGATGAACACCGCATACCACGTACTCGGCGGCACGCTGTCGCCGCTCGACGGCGTCGGACCGGACGACCTCAACATCCGTGGCCTTGTCGCACGCGTCGCCGAAGGCGGCATCCGCGAGATCATCATTGCGGTCAACGCCACCGTCGAGGGCCAGACGACGGCACACTACATTACCGACCAACTCGCCGGCCTCGACGTCAGGATCACCCGTTTGGCCCACGGCGTCCCCGTTGGCGGCGAACTGGATTATCTCGACGAAGGCACCCTGACGGCGGCATTGAGGGCGAGGACGCTGATATGAACGAGAGATCGACGATGCGGATGATGGATATGACATCGCCCCCCTCCACCCTCCCTCATTCCTGTGCTCGTCACAGGAATCCAGCCATGGCGCGTCTGCGCCATGAGAAAACTCTGCGTCATGGAAAGTGTTTCTCGCCCAAGGACTTGGGCGACTGGATTCCTGTGACGAGCACAGGAATGAGGGAAATCGGGTCCCTCATCATTCTCGTCCTCCTCACACTCCTCCCGCTACCCGCCTTGGCAGCGCCCTCGAAGGCCGATGTCGAAGCGCAGTTCCAGGCCTGGGTCAAAACCGAGATCTATCCGGAAGCGCGCAAGGCCGGCGTCTCGGAAAAGACGCTGAACGCCGCCTTTGCCGGTGTCCAGTTGAACTGGAACCTGCCCGATCTTGCGCCGCCCGGCTTCCCGCCGGTGAAGCAGCGGCCGCAGAGCCAGGCAGAATTCTCGTCACCGGCACCCTATTTCAATAATGACCGGCTGCAACGATTGGCCGTCACCGGTCGCGGCTTCGCCTCGCAGTATTCTTCGACGCTGAAGCGGATCGAGAAAACCTATGGCGTGCCCGGCTCGATCGTGCTTGCCATCTGGGGCCGCGAGACCGGCTTCGGCGCCGCTACCATGAAGAACTCGGCGATTGCCATCCTTGCGACCGACGCCTTCATGTCGACCCGCAAGGAGATGTTCCGCACCGAGCTGATCACTGCCCTCGGCATTCTCGAGCATGGCGACATCGGCCCAGACCAGTTCAAGGGCTCCTATGCCGGTGCGCTCGGACAGCCGCAGTTCATGCCGTCGAGCTATCTGAAATATGCAGTCGATTTCGACGGCGACGGTCATCGCAACATCTGGACGTCAGTGCCGGACACTCTGGCATCGATTGCCAACTACCTGGTCCAGAAGGGCTGGCAGCGCGGCCGTGGCTGGGGTTACGAGGCGACGATACCGGCCGCTGTTTCCTGCGCCCAGGAAGGCCCGGATCTCGCCAAGCCGATTGGAAAATGGGCGGCGGACGGCATCACGCGCGTCAATGGCAGCGGCTTTCCGGCCAGTGAATTGAAAGCATCCGGCATGATGCTGGTGCCGGCCGGCCGCGACGGCCCGGCCTTTATCGTCACGCCCAATTTCTATGTCATAAAAGAGTATAACAACTCTGATCTCTATGCGCTCTATATCGGCAATCTCGCCGACCGCATCGCCGACAATACCGGCGCCTTCAAGGGACCATGGGGCGATGTCGGCAAGATGTTGCGCTCGGATGTCGCCGCAATGCAGAAGGCGCTGCAGCACAAGGGCTACGATGTCGGCGGTACGGACGGCTTGCCGGGCTATAAGACACGGCGCTCGATCGGCCAGTGGCAGGCAAAGAACGGCGAGCGGCCCACCTGCTACCCGGAGGCAAGAATGATGGGTGTGCTTAAATAGTCGCTGGCGATTGCAGACCTTGCAATTTGGTAAAAACCTGGCTATATCGCATTCAAATTCTTGATCGTCTGATGAAGGGTGGGCCGCGAGGACCCGCTCTTTTTTATTAGCTCGAGCATGGAATGCCAAATTTTCCAGGAGCGCATGCTTGTCGGACCTGACACACGCCGAAGACCCCAACGAACCCCGCCTGATCGTCGAAACCGGTCTGGACCAGCGCGTCGCCGCCATCATCGAACCGGTGATTGTTGACCTCGGCTACCGCCTCGTGCGCGTCCGGCTGATGAACCAGAACGGCGCGACGCTGCAGATCATGGCCGAGCGTCCTGACGGCACCATGACCGTCCAGGATTGCGAGGCGGTATCGCAAGCCGTTTCACCGGCTTTGGATGTGGATGATCCGATCGATAAGGCGTATCATCTCGAAGTGTCGTCGCCGGGCATCGATCGCCCGATGGTGCGCAAGTCGGATTTCAGTCGCTGGCAGGGCAACCTCGTCAAGTGCGAGACCTCGATCCTGGTCGATAACCGCAAGCGTTTCCGCGGCAAGATCATCGCCGTGGATGCCGATGGATTTACCATCGAACGTGACCAGCCGGCCTACGGCGAAGATCCGAAGGTCGTTATTCCGTTCACGACGCTAGCCGAAGCGAAGCTTATTCTGACTGACGATCTCATTCGTGACGCGCTGAAGGCCGACAAGCTGGCCAAGGCAGCGAACCATAACGAACAAGAAGAAGACGAAGATACTTCACCGATAGACTAACCGCCCACGGGACGGGAACCCGGGCAGGAAGACGGAGAAATTAAAATGGCAGTCAGTGCGAACCGCCTGGAACTTCTGCAGATCGCAGACGCCGTGGCGCGCGAAAAGGTCATCGATCGCGAGATCGTTCTTGCCGCAATGGCAGACGCGATCCAGAAGGCTGCGCGCTCCCGTTACGGTTCGGAATCGAACATCCGCGCGGACATCAACCCGAAGACCGGTGAAATCCGTCTGCAGCGTCTGCTCGAAGTGGTCGAAGTAGCGGAAGACTATGCGATCCAGATTCCGTTGGAACTGGCCCGCGACCGCAACCCCGACGCTGCCCTTGGCGACTTCATCGCCGATCCGCTGCCACCGATGGATTTCGGCCGCATCGCCGCCCAGTCTGCCAAGCAGGTCATCGTCCAGAAGGTCCGCGAAGCCGAGCGTGATCGTCAGTACGACGAGTTCAAGGAACGCGTCGGCGAAATCATCAACGGCACCGTCAAGCGCGTCGAATACGGCAACGTCATCGTCGACCTCGGTCGTGGCGAAGGCATCATCCGTCGCGACGAGATGATTCCGCGCGAAAACTTCCGCTACGGCGACCGCGTCCGCGCCTTTGTCTACGACGTCCGCCGCGAACAGCGCGGTCCGCAGATCTTCCTGTCGCGTACCCATCCGCAGTTCATGGTGAAGCTCTTCACCATGGAAGTGCCTGAAATCTACGACGGCATCATCCAGGTGAAGTCGGTTGCCCGCGACCCGGGCTCGCGCGCCAAGATCGCCGTCATCTCGAACGATTCGTCGATCGATCCTGTCGGCGCCTGCGTCGGTATGCGCGGTTCGCGCGTCCAGGCTGTTGTCGCCGAACTGCAGGGCGAGAAGATCGACATCATTCCGTGGAGCCAGGAGCCGGCGACTTTCGTCGTCAACGCCCTACAGCCTGCAGAAGTCACCAAGGTCGTGCTCGACGAAGATGCAGAGCGCATCGAAGTCGTCGTGCCGGACGAACAGCTGTCGCTGGCCATCGGCCGTCGCGGCCAGAACGTCCGCCTCGCTTCGCAGCTGACCGGCTGGGACATCGACATCATGACGGAAGCCGAGGAATCGGAACGCCGCCAGAAGGAATTCAACGAACGCACCACCCTGTTCATGGATGCGCTCGACGTCGACGAGATGGTCGGCCAGGTCCTTGCCTCCGAAGGCTTTGCCCAGGTCGAGGAACTCGCATTCGTCGATCTCGAGGAAATTGCCTCGATCGACGGTTTCGACGAGGAAACCGCCCAGGAAATCCAGCAGCGTGCACGCGAATTCATCGAGCGTAACGAAGCCGAGATGGACGAGAAGCGTAAGGCGCTCGGCGTTGCCGACGAATTGCTGCAGATCAACGGCATGACCGCCCAGATGATGGTGGCGCTCGGCGAAGACGGCATCAAGACGCTGGAAGACTTTGCGGGCTGCGCCTCCGACGACCTGATCGGTTGGACCGAACGCAAGAACGGCGAGACCAAGAAGTTCGAGGGCCTGTTCTCCAAGCTGGAGGTTTCGCGCGTCGAGGCCGAACAGATGGTCATCCAGGCACGTCTGGCCGTCGGCTGGATCACCGAAGACGAAGCAACTGTGCAGCTTGCAGAGGTGGCGGAAGCCGAACCTGAGGCTGAGCCCGATGCCGAGCAGGGAGCATGACCGCGGCACTCCAACAGGATGTTGCGCTTGACGACGACGATGTACCGACCGAGGAAAAAAACGGTCGCATGTGCATCGTCACCCGCGAGAGCGGTGATTTGGACGACCTGATCCGGTTCGTCGCCGCGCCAGACGGCACGGTGGTACCGGATCTGAAACGGCAATTGCCGGGACGCGGATGCTGGGTCAAGCTCGACCGGGCAACAGTCGACAAGGCGGTGGCAAAGAAGCTTTTTGCCCGCGCCCTGAAGGCGGATGTGAAGGCCGCCGAGGATCTCGGCGAAACTGTCGAGCGGCTGCTGAAGATGCAGCTTGCCGGCATGATGCATATGGCCCGCAAGGCGAGCCAGTTTATCAATGGCTCGTCGAAGGTCGACGGGGCAATCAGATCAGGCGGCGCAATTGCCGTCTACCACGCCGCGGACGCAGCCGATGACGGCGTCCGGAAAATCGACCAGGCCCGCAAGGCCTGGCATCTCGGAATGGAAACCGAGCAGGAAATACCATCTTCCCGTCCGTTCACGACGGCGGAAATGGACGAACTGATGGGCCAGAACGCTTTTATCCACGCCTGCGCGCTTGCAGGGCAGGCGGGTGAAGGTGTAGTGAAACGCGCAAACCTGCTCGAACGGTACCGCAACGGCGGTCAGTCCCGGGCAACGGGCGCCGCTGGCCAGCTAAAACAATGACGCGGACATCGGTGAACGCCGGACGCATCGTTAAGGTACATCGAATTAAAGACAGGGTCTGATGGTAGTCATCCGCCCTGTTTGAAGGAACAGGACCGGAATGACTGACAACAACGACGAAAAGACGCTGAGCGCATCGGGTAAGAAGACCCTCACACTGAAACCTTCAGGCGTGAACCAGGGCACCGTGCGTCAGGATATGGGTCGGGGTCGCACCAAAGCGGTCGTGGTCGAGACTCGCAAGCGCCGCCCTCTACGCCCGGAAGACGACAAGCAGGTGATCACGCCGGTCACGGCCCCAGCGCCTGCCGCTGCTGCACGCGTCGAGGCTGCACCGCAGCCTGCGGCCCGTCCGGCTCAGCCGCAGATCCAGACCCGCGTCAACCAGCCGAGCGGCATTGCTCCGCGTGCCCAGCCGGCAGCGCCGGCCTACCAGGCGCGTCCGCAGCAGGATCGCCCGTCGCGCCCGGTCGTGCTCAACCACCTTTCGCCAGACGAGATGGATGCCCGCCGCCGCGCGCTTGCCGATGCGCAGGCCCGTGACGCTGCAGACGCCATCCGCCGCGCCGAGGAAGACGCCCGCCGCAAGATCGAAGACGAAAAGCGTCGCATCGAGGAAGAGGCTGAAGCCGTTCGCCGCGCTGCAGATCTCGCTGCACGCGGTCCGGAAATCGCAGCTGCCGAAGCCGCCGCAGAAGCAGCGGCCGAGGAAGCAGCCCGTATCGAGGCTGCAAAGCCTCAGCCGGTCGCAGCTCCGCTCGTTCGCCGTGCAGATGCCGGCGCTCCGGCCGCACGCCCCGCCGTTGGCGACGTTGCCGGCCGCCGCAAGCCTCTTGGCGAGGAAGAAGAAAACCGTGGACCGCCGCGCACTGCCGTCATTCGCGGCAAGGTCGTTCGCGTCGAGCCGCCGAAGACACCGGCTCGTCCGAAGACCGAAGAAGAGCGCCGCCGTGGCAAGCTGACCGTCACGACAGCCAATGTCGACGACGACGGCACGGGTCGCGGTCGTTCGCTTTCGGCCATGCGTCGCCGCCAGGAGAAATTCCGCCGCGGCCAGATGCAGGAGACCCGTGAAAAGGTCCTGCGCGAAGTCATCCTGCCGGAAACCATCACAATCCAGGAACTCGCACAGCGTATGTCCGAGCGCGCCGTCGATGTTATCAAGTTCCTGATGAAGGAAGGCCAGATGATGAAGCCGGGCGACGTCATCGACGCCGATCTGGCTGAACTGATTGCGGTCGAATTCGGCCATACGGTCAAGCGCGTATCGGAATCCGACGTCGAACTGGGCCTGTTCAATGGCTCGCAGGAAGACGAAGAGCTGGTCTCGCGTCCTCCGGTTGTCACCATCATGGGCCACGTCGACCACGGCAAGACCTCGCTGCTCGATGCCATCCGCAAGACCAGCGTCGTCTCCGGCGAAGCTGGCGGCATCACCCAGCATATCGGTGCCTATCAGGTCGAGCAGAACGGCCAGAAGATCACCTTCATCGACACCCCGGGCCACGCCGCGTTCACCGCCATGCGTGCCCGTGGTGCGCAGGCTACCGACATCGCCATCCTTGTGGTCGCGGCCGACGACAGCGTCATGCCGCAGACGATCGAATCCATCGCCCATGCAAAGGCTGCCGGCGTGCCGATCATCGTCGCCATCAACAAGGTCGACAAGCACGAAGCCGATCCGCAGAAGGTCCGTAACCAGCTGCTGCAGCATGATGTGTTCGTGGAAACCATGGGCGGTGAAGTGCTGGACGTCGAAGTCTCGGCCAAGACCGGCCTGAATCTCGACAAGCTGCTCGAAGCCGTGCTGCTGCAGTCGGAAATTCTCGACCTCAAGTCCAACCCGTCGCGTCCTGCCGAAGGTACGGTCATCGAAGCCCAGCTCGACCGCGGTCGTGGCCCGGTTGCGACTGTTCTCGTCCAGAAGGGCACGCTGCGTCCCGGCCAGATCATCGTTGCCGGCGATCAGTGGGGCCGCGTTCGCGCGCTGGTCAACGACAAGGGCGAGCAGGTCAAGGAAGCCGGTCCCGCCACGCCGGTCGAGGTTCTCGGCCTCTCCGGTACGCCGTCTGCCGGTGATCGCTTCGCGATCGTCGATAGCGAAAGCCGGGCCCGCGAGATTTCCGAATATCGCCAGCGCCTCACCCGCGACAAGGCCGCTGCCCGTCAGTCCGGTCAGCGCGGCTCGCTGGAACAGATGATGACGTTGCTTCAGAACAACGTTCTCAAGGAATTCCCGCTGGTCATCAAGGGCGACGTGCAGGGCTCGATCGAAGCCATCAACGGCGCGCTCGACAAGCTCGGCACCGACGAAGTGCGTGCTCGCATCGTCCATTCGGGCGCCGGTGCCATCACCGAATCGGATGTCTCGCTGGCGGAAGCCTCGGGCGCCGCGATCATCGGCTTCAACGTCCGCGCCAATGCACAGGCCCGTGCGTTCGCCGAACGCGAAGGCATCGAGATCCGCTACTACAGCATCATCTACGATCTCGTCGACGACGTGAAGCAGGCGATGTCCGGTCTTCTTTCGCCGGAACGCCGCGAAACCTTCATCGGCAACGCCGAGATCCTCGAAGTCTTCAACATCACGAAGACAGGCAAAGTGGCCGGTTGCCGCGTTACCGAAGGCAAGGTCGAGCGTGGAGCAGGCGTCCGCCTTATCCGCGACAACGTCGTTGTCCACGAAGGCAAGCTCAAGACACTCAAGCGCTTCAAGGACGAAGTCTCCGACGTGCCGATGGGCCAGGAGTGCGGCATGGCCTTCGAGAACTACGAAGACATGCGTGCCGGCGACGTCATCGAATGCTTCCGCGTCGAACACATCACGCGTACGCTCTGATCGCTCGCGCATTATTGCCAAGATATCCAAACCGCCGGTGCAAACCGGCGGTTTTTTGTTGAATTCGGCCGACGAACAGTCGAATGCTGCGCGACGTTATCCTCAAGGCTTCTCATATGCTTACATCACCGCTGTCGCAGGACGACCGTTTCAGCCTGTCCTACATCCGCCAGCCCGGTGAGGAAGCCCATGTCATCAGCGAGGCCATCGGGCGGTTCGGCCATCCACTGACCCCGCGCGCCAGCATCAACGGCTGGTACCTTATGGTCGGCGTCCTCGGTGGGGCAGCGCTCAGCCTTTTTCTCAATATCTACCGCAGCCTCATCCTGCTTCCCTCGTTCGGGCCGACGCCGCTGATCGATGTGTTCAACCTGATGCTCATCTGCTCGGTCCCCTGCCTTGCCGTCTGCGTGCTGATGATGCTTTCGCTCCGGCGCGAGGCCTACCTTCAGCGGAGCGCAAGAGCGAGCCGCATCCTTCCGGATGCCACCGTGATGGTCAGCGTCTCGCCGGAGGGTATCGCCTGGGAACGGCCCGGCGCCACGACGACCTTGGCCTGGACAATGATTTCCGCCATCGAGGAACGGCATGGCCGTATCGAGTTCGACAGCGAGGCGACGGTCCACTACATCCCGGCCCATGCCTTCCATAACCGGCAGGAACAGGACGCGGTTCTGGCTCGCATTCGCAACCTCTGGCAGCCGCCCGCCCCAGCAAAGCCTTGACCTTTTCAGCATATCAGGGCATGTGAGCCGCTTTATCGCGTCCCTTTGGACGCCGCTGATGGAAACACCATGACCAGACCCACTACCTCCGCGCCCTCGCAGCGCATGCTTCGCGTTGGCGAACAGGTCCGAGGCGCCATAACGCAGGTGCTGCAGCGCGGCGAAGTCCGCGAGCCGGTCCTCGAAAAGACCGTGCTTGCCATCTCGGAAGTGCGCATGTCGCCGGACCTGAAGGTTGCCACCGCTTACGTTTCGCCGCTCGGCGTCGCCGACCACGATACGATCATCGATCTGCTCAACAAGCACGCCAAATATATACGCGGCCGTGTCGGCCCGCTGCTTCGCCAGCTGAAATACATGCCGGAACTCCGCTTCAAGGACGACACTAGCTTTGATAACTACAAGAAGATCGACGATCTCCTGAAGTCGCCGGAAGTCCAGCGCGATCTCGGCCCCGATACCGACGACACCCAATCATAGTAGAGACCGATGTCCAGACCCAGAAAACCAAAGGGCCGCCCGGTTTCCGGCTGGCTTATCCTCGACAAGCCGATCGATTTCGGCTCGACCGAGGCTGTCTCGAAGATCAAATGGCTGTTCAACGCCCAGAAGGCCGGCCACGCCGGTACCTTGGATCCGCTGGCCTCGGGCATGCTGCCGATCGCGCTCGGCGATGCGACCAAGACAGTTCCCTACGTCATGGACGGCCGCAAGATCTATGAATTCACCGTCACATGGGGTGAAGAGCGCGCCACCGACGACCTCGAGGGCGAAGTCACGCAGAGCTCGGACAAACGCCCCTCCGAGGAGGACATACGCGCACTTCTGCCGAACTACACCGGCGTCATCAACCAGATCCCGCCGCAGTTTTCGGCCATCAAGATCGCCGGCGAGCGCGCCTACGATCTCGCTCGCGAAGGCGAAACCGTCGACATCCCGTCCCGCGAAGTCGAGATCTTCCGCCTGACGCTGCTCGCCTGCCCCGATGCCTCCACGGCGCATTTCGAAGTCGAATGCGGCAAGGGCACCTACGTCCGGGCGCTCGCCCGCGACTTCGGCCGCGACCTAGGCTGCTACGGCCACGTCTCCGGCCTGCGCCGCACGTTCGTCGCGCCATTTGGCGAAGAGACCATGGTACCTCTTGCGGAGTTGGTGGCGCTGGAAGCCATCGAGGATATGGAAGAGCGCCTCGCCGCCCTCGACGCGCTGGTCATCGACACCGCAGAAGCCCTGTCGTCCCTCCCGCATCTCGCCATCACCGACGAACAGGCCCACCGCCTCAAGATGGGCAACCCCATCCTCGTCCGCGGTCGCGATGCACCGGTCGCCGAGAGCGAAGCCTATGCCACGGCGCGAGGCAAGCTCATTGCCATCGGCGAGATCGGCGAAGGCGAGTTTCGGCCGAAGCGGGTGTTTGTCTGAGGGCCCCCGTCTTCGCTTTATAAAGCATTTTGTTACTGGTCAGACAAATTCGACTTTATGCACAATGATATAAAATTCATTTGCGCCTCCTGCGTGAACCCTTTCGCGAGTATGCTAGACTGCGCAACTCGTGGAAGGAATTGCGGTGTCCAGATGTTTATATTGCGATAAAGAAAAGACCGATAGCGAGTTTTCGCTCGAACACATTTGGCCCAGCGCGTTGGGAGGAGCTTTACTCCCCCCAATATTTAAGACGAGATCAGTTTGCGTAAAATGCAATAATTCTTGTGGTCTGTTCGTTGACGGTGGCTTCGTTAAAAGTTGGTTCCTTCAGGCAGAAGCATCAATCAACGCTCACGAATTCCTTGATCCCGGCAAGCCATCTCCAGCGCCATTTGTTTATTTTGGTGAAGAACCTGGAATGCATATTTCGGATGACGAGGTTTGCGACCGCTGGGGAGGGTTAGCTGGGGATAGAGTTTACCACTTTCATAAGCGCGATGACGAAAAGTGGTTTGGCATAGTTGGCGGCGACATTATTAAACGTAAGAAGCTAGATCCAGGTAGAGCATATATCGCTTTTGGTTCGGCGAACGAATATTGGTTCACCTGCGCTGCTCTAAGCTTTAGGGCGCAGTTTGAAAAGGCAAAACGATGCGTCCTCAACGGGAAGCCTGCTTCTGATATAGATGCGCGAATAGCGTCGATATTCTTTCCGCAACGTGACCCAAACGATAAACAGCAACTGCTGGATCTGAAAGCCCTTGACGCTTCCTTGCATGGCTGTAGCGCGTCCACAACCGTTTCAATAAAACTTGGTTTCGACACCCGCTTCCTATGCAAAATTGCGTTAGGTATCGGATTTAATATTCTAGGCGAGCCTTTTAAAGATCGCGCATACGCCGGTGAACTTCGAAAGGGGCTTTGGTCGAAAACTCCGGACGAACGTAAAGGTCTGCGAATCCAAGGCTCCGGATTTCTGGGCGGCGGGCAATTGACCATCCCAGATGAAGTTAAGCAATTTATGTCCATAAGAGGAACATGGTCACTATGCATATGGCGGCACGACGCAAAGCTTGCAGTACATATTCATTCGCCGCGTCGAAATCATATGAGCATAGTTATTGAAGAAAATTGTGATGGATACGATCAAAGCATAATAAACGAATACAAAGACGGGGTCTTTTACTTCGTTTCCCCTTACAGAAGCATGGTAGTGGGCCCATTGTGCCTTGCCCAAATTCTTGCTCATAAACTTGGAGAGGTGGAGGCGACGGAACTGACAAAAATCGAGCAGCCAATTACCAAGCTTGAAGAACTTCCTCCGAAGCGCTAGAAATTTTGTCTCTAGCTACTCACTTGACCGATGGTCCCTAAAATTCCTCAGCAACGCTCAAGCGAGATCCTTTATACGACGGCACGCCAGAACAGAGACTCTAGGCATAGCCACCCCACACCTCCCCCTCTTCCCTTCCCGCCTCAATTAGTCTATAGGCACCGGCAGCACTGGGCTCGCCCATTTGCTTTCGCGGCCAAAGCTGGACGACATCTCGGCTTTTGGCGACTTCTTCCTCCTCATCGAAAGGACCATCCGATGTCGATTACTGCTGAGCGCAAGGCCGCTCTCATCAAGGAATACGCAACTGTCGAAGGCGACACAGGTTCGCCTGAAGTACAGGTTGCTATCCTGACCGAACGGATCAACAATCTGACCGGCCATTTCAAGGACCACAAGAAGGATAACCATTCCCGCCGTGGTCTGCTGACGATGGTTTCGAGCCGCCGCTCGCTGCTCGACTATCTGAAGAAGAAGGACGCATCCCGCTACAGCAAGCTGATTGCTGCCCTCGGTATCCGTCGGTAACAATTTTGCGGCGGGCGTTCCTGACGGGACGCCCGCCGGACTTTTATGACCGGGTCGCACCGACCCACATCCCGATGCCTGACCGCGCCACGATATGATCCGCGCAACAGGCAAGAGGCGGCGAACCGGATGGGCCGGCTTCGCCAAGACATAAACCGTTGACCTGTCATGGGGCAGGATTGCCGGACGCTTTCGCCAGGACCCTTGGTCCAGGCCGTCTTCGAGGTCCAGGACCTGAAGCCGCAATGCCGGACACGATCGTCTCCGTCCACCGCCTGAAGGCGAAACGGAAACGCCGGAAAAAGCCTCCCGCTGTCTTGCCCGTGACCTGTCACACAATGCGGTCGACGATGCGCCTTGCCCGAACCGGCGGTGGCGCGTTTTCCCGCATCAGGCAAGGATAGAATATGTTCGACGTACACACCGTGGAAATCGAGTGGGCAGGACGCCCGCTGAAACTCGAAACCGGCAAGATCGCCCGTCAGGCTGACGGCGCGGTTCTCGCCACCTACGGCGAGACCGTGGTTCTGGCCACCGTCGTTTCGGCCAAGTCGCCGAAGCCGGGCCAGGATTTCTTCCCGCTGACCGTCAACTACCAGGAAAAGACCTACGCAGCCGGCAAGATCCCGGGCGGCTATTTCAAGCGCGAAGGCCGTCCGAGCGAGAAGGAAACGCTGGTTTCCCGCCTCATCGACCGCCCGATTCGCCCGCTTTTCCCGGCTGGCTACAAAAACGACACGCAGGTCGTCGTGACCGTTGTCCAGCACGACCTTGAAAACGATCCCGACATCCTCGCCATGGTTGCTACCTCGGCTGCCCTGACCCTCTCCGGCGTTCCCTTCATGGGCCCGATCGGCGGCGCGCGCGTCGGCTACATCAATGGCGAATACGTCCTCAACCCGCATCTCGACGAGATGGACGAATCGGTTCTCGACCTCGTCGTTGCCGGCACGCAGGACGCCGTCCTGATGGTTGAATCGGAAGCCAAGGAACTCTCCGAAGAAATCATGCTCGGCGCCGTCATGTTCGGCCACCGTGGTTTCCAGCCGGTCATCGACGCGATCATCAAGCTCGCTGAAGTTGCCGCCAAGGAAGCCCGTGACTTCCAGGCGGAAGATCATTCCGAACTCGAAGCCGAAATGCTGAAGCACTTCGAAGCCGAGCTTCGCGACGGCTACAAGATCACCCAGAAGGCCGACCGCTACGCAGCCGTCGACGCCGTCAAGGCCAAGGTCAAGGCTCACTACTTCCCTGAGGGCGTTGAGCCGAAGTATTCCGCCGAAGTCATCGGCGCCGTCTTCAAGCACCTGCAGGCGAAGATCGTTCGCTGGAACATCCTCGACACCAAGAGCCGCATCGACGGCCGCGATCTGTCGACCGTTCGTCCGATCGTCTCGGAAGTCGGCCTGCTGCCGCGTACCCACGGTTCTGCCCTGTTCACCCGCGGCGAAACCCAGGCGATCGTCGTTGCCACGCTCGGCACCGGTGAAGACGAGCAGTATGTCGATAGTCTGACCGGCATGTACAAGGAACGCTTCCTTCTGCATTACAACTTCCCTCCCTACTCGGTTGGCGAAACCGGCCGCATGGGCTCCCCGGGCCGCCGCGAAATCGGCCATGGCAAGCTCGCATGGCGCGCCATTCGTCCGATGCTGCCAACACCTGAGCAGTTCCCCTACACGCTGCGCGTAGTCTCCGAGATCACCGAGTCCAACGGCTCGTCCTCGATGGCTACCGTCTGCGGCACCTCGCTCGCGCTGATGGATGCCGGCGTTCCGCTCGGCCGCCCGGTTGCCGGTATCGCCATGGGCCTGATCAAGGAAGAGGACCGCTTTGCAGTTCTCTCCGACATCCTCGGCGACGAAGATCATCTCGGCGACATGGACTTCAAGGTTGCCGGCACGGAAGGCGGCATCACCGCCCTTCAGATGGACATCAAGATCGAAGGCATCACTGAAGAGATCATGAACGTCGCGCTGAACCAGGCGAAGGACGGTCGTCTTCACATCCTCAACGAGATGTCCAACGCCATTTCCGAAGGCCGTGGCCAGCTGGGCGAATTCGCTCCGCGCATCGAGATCATGAACATCCCGGTCGACAAGATCCGTGAAGTCATCGGCTCCGGCGGCAAGGTCATCCGCGAAATCGTTGAAAAGACAGGCGCCAAGATCAACATCGAAGACGATGGCACGATCAAGATCGCATCCTCGTCCGGCAAGGAAATCGAAGCAGCCCGCAAGTGGATCCACTCGATCGTTGCCGAGCCTGAGATCAACCAGATCTACGAAGGCACGGTCGTCAAGACAGCCGACTTCGGCGCTTTCGTCAACTTCTTCGGCGCACGCGACGGCCTGGTGCACATCTCCCAGCTCGCAGGCGACCGCGTTGCCAAGACGACTGACGTCGTCAAGGAAGGCCAGAAGGTCTGGGTCAAGCTGCTCGGCTTCGACGAACGCGGCAAGGTTCGCCTTTCCATGAAGGTCGTCGACCAGGCCACCGGCCAGGAAATCGTCGGCGAAAAGAAGGATGCCGCAGCCGAATAAGCTGCGCCTTCGCTTGCATCTCCGGGGCGCGGGACAAGTTCCGCGCCCCTTTTCTATCCGCCTTTGACACGAGATAAGCCATGAGCCGCGACGCCCTGAAGACCCTGTTCCATCCCTTTGCTTCCGCCACCGTGGCTGCACCCAGTGAAGGTGAACGCATCCTGTTTCTCGGCGCCGAGGCCGGCTTCGCGCTGCCGCCCGAGTTCAAGGCGAGCCTGACCGCGGTGCAGGGTTTTCGCCCTCTCTATCGCCAGCTGCAGGCAAGCCGCATAGAGGCGACGCCTGAGATCGAGGGAACGGACTATGACGGCGCGCTGGTTCTCTGCACCAAGCACAAGGGCGAGAACGAGGCCAACATCGCCGAGGCGCTCGCACGGGTGAAACTCGGCGGCCTGATCGTCGTCGCCGGCGGCAAGGAAGACGGCATCGCCTCGTTGCGCAAGCGCGTCGAAGGCCTTGGTCTTACCATCGACCATATGCCGAAATATCACGGCGTGGCCTTCTGGTTCGGACGCCCCGAAGACACGGCGCCGATGCTGGCCAAGCTTCAGAAGCCGGCAATCCGCGTTGACGGCCGTTTCACGACGGCACCGGGCATGTTCTCCCACGAGCGCATCGACGCCGGCTCCGAACTGCTCGCCTCACGCCTGCCGGCCGACTTTACCGGCGACGTCGCCGACTTCGGTGCCGGATGGGGTTACCTCGCCGTCGAGATGGGTACGCGCTCGCCTAAACTGGGGCGCATCGACCTCTACGAGGCAGATCACGCCGCACTGGAAGCCGCCAAGCACAATCTCGCTTCCAACATCCCGAACATCGCAGCGCGCTTCTTCTGGCACGACCTGGCTGGCGAATCCGTGCGCGACAAATACGATCTCGTCATCATGAACCCGCCTTTTCACGAAGGGCATGCCGCCGATCCGTTGCTGGGCCAGGCACTCATCAAGACGGCAGCCGGAGCGATCCGCAGTGGTGGCAGGCTGTTGCTCGTGGCAAACCGTGGCCTGCCCTATGAGCCGGTGCTGGCGGGCCTGTTCAAGAATAGCGGTGAAACTTGCCGCAATGCTCGGTTTAAAGTTTTGTGGGCAAGTAAATAGGTTTGTCCACTACCGGACAATCCGGCATTCATAATAAACTAATTAAGAATAAGCTCGACAGGGCGACGTGGAAGGGCTTATCTTCTGGCGACTGATATTTAACATTCAACGCCAGAAGCTCAATGTCTAAGCAAACGGTCAACGATGAACTGACCACTGTCGCCGGTGTGGGCTCTGCAATAGCTCTTCACGCGCAGAGCTATGGCTTCGACATTGTACCGATTTGCCATGCCCTCGATATTGATCCGGACGACCTGCAAAGCCTGACAGCGCGGATCAGCCTCGACCGCATGTGCCGTTTGTTGGAAGCCTGCGCATTGATGGCTGACGACGAAGCCTTCGGACTGAAATGTGCCGCCGGTTTTACGCTCGGCTCGAGCGGTCCGTTCGGCTACGGCATGATGACCGCGCCCACCGTTCGCGATTTCCTGGATTTTCTCGTCGATCATCTGGCATTTGCGTCGCAGGTTAGAGACTGCAGTCTCCAGAAGTCAGACAACGGCTCGGTCCTTTCCTGGAATTTCTCCCCATTGGTTTCGAAACGGGATCAGTATGTCGATCTGATCGTCGGCCTGCATCTACGCCATCTGGGCTGTCTGGTCGGTAAGGATATCGACCGCGTTGGCGTTGGGCTGCAACGGCAGAGACCGCGTCATCCGGCCTTCTTTCGACAGTACATGACCCGCCATCTGTCGTTTGGCATGCCCGTCAACAGCTTGCACGTGCCGGCCAGCCTTCTCGACCGTCGCAACCCCCGTGGCGACCCTACCCTCTTCAAGCTGATGAATATCCAGATCCGGACCCTGCAGGCGGATGAGGTGACCGAGGAGGAGTTTGTCGAGCAGGTACGCCGCTACATCCGGCGACGGATCGCCGAGGCGACGCTCTCGCTTGATCTGATCGCAGCCTACTTCGGCTTGTCGGAGCGCACGTTCCAGCGGAGACTGGCAGAGTTCGGAACGACGCTCAACGATCTCCGCGATGACGAGCGGCGGCGGCTGTGCCTCGCCTTGCTGCGCGACGGCAACCTTTCCATTACCACCATTTCCTATCGACTGGGATATTCGGCGCCCAGCGCTTTCACGCGGTCGGTCTATCGCTGGTTCGGCGCTTCGCCCAAGACTTTGCGCAACGTCAATGCCGAAGAAAGCAGCAGACTGCAGGAATCGCGGGGAGATGACCTTGACGCGCCTACACAAATCAGGAAGATTTCATGACGTCGTCTTGATAGGCGACTACAGCCATGAACTGTTGCGCAGAAAGATAAATTTCTGGCGCCCGTCGTTAACGACAGATGAGCCTCTCCATAGTATTCAGCGCTTTCAGCCAGTCATTATCGCGTCGGTCGCCTTGGGCGTAGCGCCGGTAAAAGATCTTGCGCCCCCTCATTTAGCGGACCGCCATGCCTAGAATCTTTCCGTCGACGGAATCTACGCCTCCGTCGCCCAAACTCACATCTCGTGAAAAAGATATCTTGCAACTGATAGCCGACGGCCATCGGCTGGAGGAGATCGGCCGTACGCTGGAGCTGCCCGAACCAGAAATCGAGCAGCTGATGAAGACGGTTGAGGAGAAACTGGGAGCAAGCAACCGGCTGCACGCAGTGACCATCGCCGTGCTGCATGGCCATATAGCCATAGGTCCGGAACAGCCAAGATAGGCCCCGCCGTATAGACCGACGCAGTACTGCGCCGGTCTGATGTTTGGTATCAGTCGATTTCAGCCCGCGTCAGCGTTTCCAGCGTCGGCATCGAGGTGATGTTGAAGCCGGAATCGACGTGATGGATTTCGCCCGTCACGCCTGCGGAAAGATCCGACAGAAGATACAGCGCCGAACTGCCGACATTATCGATCGTCACGGTCTTGCGCAGCGGCGCGTTGTGCTGGTTCCACGACAGGATGGCGCGGGCATCGGCAATACCGGCGCCTGCAAGCGTACGGATAGGGCCGGCCGAGATGGCGTTGACGCGGATCCCGCGCGGACCGTAATCGGCCGCCAGATAGCGCACCGATGCTTCGAGCGCTGCCTTTGCAACACCCATGACATTGTAGTTCGGGATCACGCGCGACGAGCCGTTATAGGTCAGCGTCAGCATGCTGCCGCCTTCGGTCATCAGCGTGGCAACCCGCTTGGCGATTTCGGTGAAGGAAAAACAGGAGATTACCATGGTCCGCGAAAAGTTATCGCGCGTGGTATTGGCATAGAGACCCTTGAGTTCGTTCTTGTCGGAAAAGCCAATGGCATGGACGACGAAATCGACGCTGCCCCAGCGGCTCTTCAGGGCATCGATAACGCTATCGACCGAGGCAATATCCTCTACATCGCAGGGCAGGATGAAGTCCGAACCGAGTTCGGCGGCGAGCGGCTTTACCCGCTTGCCCAGCGCATCACCCTGGAAGGTGAAGGCCAATTCCGCCCCCTGGGCAGCCAGCGCCTTCGCGATGCCCCAGGCGATGGAATGATTGTTCGCGACACCCATGATGAGTCCGCGCTTACCCTGCATTATTCCGGTCATTGATTTATCCGTTGTGGCGCTGGAACACGAGCGTAGCGTTGGTCCCGCCGAAGCCGAAGGAGTTGGAAAGCACGGTATCCATCCGGGCGTTGTCGATGCGCTTACGCACGATCGGAACGCCGTCAAATTCCGGGTCGAGTTCTGTGATGTGGGCGCTCTCGCCGATGAAGCGCTCCTGCATCATCAGGATCGAGTAGATCGACTCCTGGACGCCGGCTGCACCGAGCGAATGGCCGGTCTGCGACTTCGTGGATTGGATCGGCGGAATTTTGTCGCCGAACACTTCGCGGATCGCGCCGATTTCCTTGCTGTCGCCCACCGGCGTAGAGGTCCCGTGAGTGTTGATGTAGTCGACCTCGCCGTCCACCGTCTTCAGCGCCTGGCGCATGCAGCGAATGGCACCCTCGCCCGACGGTGCGACCATGTCGTAGCCATCCGAGGTGGCACCATATCCGGTGATCTCGCAGTAGATCTTGGCGCCGCGCGCCTTGGCATGCTCGAGTTCTTCGAGCACCAGCACACCGGCACCGCCGGCAATGACGAAGCCGTCCCGGCTGACGTCATAGGCGCGTGACGCGGTCGACGGGGTGTCGTTGTACTTTGACGACATCGCGCCCATGGCATCGAACAGGTTGGACATAGTCCAGTCGAGATCTTCGTGGCCGCCGGCAAACATCACGTCCTGCTTGCCCCACTGGATCATCTCCATCGCATTGCCGATGCAATGGGCGGAGGTCGAGCAGGCGGACGAGATCGAGTAGTTGACGCCGTGGATCTTGAACCAGGTGGCAAGGGTCGCCGACGCGGTCGATGACATCGCCTTCGGAACCGCGAACGGGCCGATGCGCTTCGGGCTGTTGTTCTTGATGGTGATGTCGGCCGCTTCGATCAGCGTGCGCGTCGAAGGCCCGCCGGAGCCCATGATGATGCCGGTGCGCTCGTTGCCACCGATGTCCGAATCCTCGAGGCCTGAATCAGCGATTGCCTGCTTCATGGCCACGTGGTTCCACGCACCGCCCTGCGACAGGAAGCGCATGGCGCGACGGTCGACCAGATCGGTCGGATCTAGCGACGGCTTGCCCCAGACGTGGCATCTGAAACCGTGCTCGGCAAAATCGGGCGAGAACGAGATGCCGGACTTGGTCTCGCGCAGCGCAGCAGTGACTTCGGCGGCATCGTTTCCGATGGAAGAGACAATACCAAGACCTGTGACAACAACCCGTCTCATGTGTTGGACCTTTTTGTTAGTGTCGAATTGCATGCAGTGGATAGAGGATCGCGCGCGTGAACGCCAATCACTCCGCCTTTTCCTTGGCCAACCCGACCCTGAGGTCGGTTGCCCGGTAGATTTCCTCGCCATCGGCCTTCATCCAGCCATCGGCGATGCCAAGCACCATGCGACCGCGCATAACGCGCTTGAAATCAATGCCGAATTGCAGAAGTTTCGTCGCCGGGCGGACCATGCCCTTGAACTTCACTTCACCGGTCGAAAGCGCCATGCCACGGCCCGGTTCTCCGAGCCAGCCGAGATAGAAGCCCGTCAACTGCCACATGCCGTCGAGACCGAGGCAGCCTGGCATGATCGGATTGCCGGCAAAATGGCACGGGAAATACCAGTCGTCCGGACGCACGTCGTATTCCGCGCGCACGTATCCCTTGTCGAAGGCACCACCAGTTTCCGAGATATCGGTAATGCGGTGAACCATCAGCATCGGCGGCAACGGCAATTGTGCGTTACCTGGGCCGAACAATTCGCCGCGACCGCAGCTCAGGATTTCCTCGTAGTTGAAGCTGGATGGTTTCGTCGTCATAAAAATCCGTTTCCCCCGCATGAATGCCTTTGGCGAGTGAGGTTAGTGTAAGATCGGCAGGAATTGAAGCTCTAGCATTGGCTTGTCCATTCCCGCCCACTGATCGGGCACGTTTCACCTTTATGTGGTGGTCGCATACAGGAAGCCCAAGGCTGCTGCCAGAGGCAAATGCTCTAAAAGCCGGACATTGCGGCTTTTTGCCCGTCAATGTCCCCACTCGAACTATTGAAAGCCGGGCAAGCAAAAGATATATGAAGCACTCAAGAATAGTCGACACGACGACTTTGGAGTCCGTTTGATGGCGTTTGCAGCCGAATTGCCGATCGAGACCAGACTGCGCATGGCGGGCCTGCGGCCGACCCGGCAGCGAGTCGCGCTGGGCGATCTGCTGTTTGCCAAGGGCGACCGTCACCTCACCGTCGAGGAACTGCACGAGGAAGCCGTCGCCGCAAAGGTGCCGGTGTCTCTGGCTACCGTTTACAATACGCTGCACCAGTTTACCGAGGCGGGCCTTATCCGCGTACTCGCCGTCGAGAGCGCCCGCACCTATTTCGACACCAACGTGTCGGACCATCACCACTTCTTCGTTGAAGGACACAACGAAGTCCTCGACATTCCAATCAGCAATCTTGTCATCGACAATCTTCCGGAGCCACCGGAAGGCATGGAAATCGCCCATGTCGACGTGGTCATCCGCCTGCGTCCGATCCAGCGCTAGCTGCCAGTCAATCCTTCTATAAGACATCGTCCGGATGACGTCCGGGCCTTGGGCGATAGCCGCGAAAAGTCCAACCGAACCACAAAGCTCCGCCGCGAACCCCGAACGCCGCGATCACCCCGAGCGCAGAGGCGGCATACAGCGGCATTGGCGTCGAATTGGCGGCAACAAAGACGCATGCGCCGATGAGCGCAGCCGTCACATAGATCTCCGGACGCAGCAGCACTGACGGCTCGTTGCTGATCATATCGCGCAGGATGCCGCCGAAGGTGGCCGTCAATGTGCCGGTGACGATGGCAACCGTCGGCGAACCCGTGGCTGCCAGGCCCTTGGCGGCGCCCATCACGCAATAGGCCGCCAGCCCGACGGCATCGAGCCAGATCAGCAGCTTGTATCGCGACTCTAGCAGATGCGCCGTGAAGAACACGACGACGCCGATGACGCAGCAGACGAGGATATAGGTCGGATTGAGCACCCAGAAGACCGGCAGCCTGCCGAGCACGATGTCGCGCAGCGTGCCACCGCCGATCCCTGTCACCGCCGCCAGAAACAGAAATCCGATCAGGTCGAGCTGCTTGCGTGATGCAGACAGGGCGCCGGTCGCGGCGAAGACGGCAACGCCTGCATAATCGAGGAACGACAGTAGCGACATGAATGGCCCCACGAACAGGTCTGCTGCAAATGCCGCAGTGGATCACGGCAGTCAGGGCCGCGCAAGGAGGAAGGACTAACTTGCAGCCCGGACTGCCACGCGCCTGTGTCGGAGCCCGTTATTGCGAGGTGATTTTGTGAGATTTTTGTTTCTGGCATTTTTGAATGTCATGGCGTTCGTGGTCATGCCCGCAGTCGCCAGCGCCCAGCAGGCGCTCCTGACCGATCCCGTCGCTTTCGAAAAGGAGCATTTCACCAAGCGTTGCGGCGCCGGCGTCACCTTTGGCGATGGATTTGCGACAGAGCAGGACATCAACAACGACAAGCGCGGCGATATCGTCATCAACGAAGGTGAAATCACCTGCAAGGGCGAAAAAGGCCCCGACTGCACCGATGAAGGTTGCCCGCACAACTTCTACATCCAGGTCGACACCGGCGGCTACCTGATGATCGCCACCGCGCAGATCTACAGCTACGACTTCATCATGCGGTTCGGCAACATGGTGCTTGTGATGAAGATGCATCCGCGTTTCTGCGACCGCACGGACACCGAACCATGCCAGATCACGGTGCGCGTGCGCGGTACCAAGTTCACGACGATCTTCAAGAAGTAGGCGCAGGCGCCATTGGCGTCTTCGAGGTCTCAGTCCGCGTGGCAGGGCCAGCCGGCCGGCTTTTTCAGGGCGGGCGGCAGCTTAGTCTTGTCGTCGCCGCAGGACAGATCGATCTGCGGCTGCAGCAGACCGCGCGCATTTGAGAGATCCAGACCTTCGATATCGGTCAGGAACATGAATGCCCTGTCGAAGTTTATCGGCCCCTCGACGCTGGCAGCATCGAAATGGGCACGCGATAGGTTGGCGAGGGTAAAATTCGTATCGCCCAGCACCACCTTGTCGAAGTTCGCCCGTCCGAGTTCCGCCTTCTGGAAGTCGGCCCCGGTCAGTTTCGCTCCGGAAAAATTGGCTCTCTGCAGTTCGGCACTGGCAAAAGACGCACCATCGGCCGACACCTTGGAAAAACCGCTGCGGTAGGCCTGGACCCGCGCAAAGTCCGCCTTCTTCATCGTCGAGCCGGTAAACCAGGCGCGCATAAGGTTGGCTTTTTCGAGCTGCGCCCCGTCCAGGTTCGAGTTCGGAAGCCCGGTGACAGACAGATCGGCGCCGGAAAGGTTGGCATCCTTGAGGTTGCTGCCGTCAAGCATGATATTCTTCTTGCTGCATTCGCTCCAATCGAGACCTGGCTCCGGCATGCTGTCGCAATCGGCAGCCCGGGCGCCCGGCGCGCAAGAAAACGCCAGCGAGGCAGCAAGTGCGAACATGGCAAGCGGCACGGGGTGGCGACGGCCTTTGCCGCCGATGGCTTGAGCCAAAGGCATCCCCTGTCTCAATGAAACTACCGGCGTATCAACAACCATGCCACACCCATGTCACCTGATTTCCAACGCTCCAGCCTCCGGCTTTTGCGCCTGTCTGTCGATCAGCCATCATCCTTGACGTCCGCTTCCGGACGGTCGCCGCCGCTGGCCGACTCGGTCTTCCAGCTTCCGTCCGCCGCCTGATAGGCGATCTCCGCATCCTGGCCGCCGATCTGCTGACGCTTTGCCGCGTCCTTGGCAGCTTTCAGGGCCTGCGCATGATCAGGGAATGTTTCAGACCATACGTCGCCCAGTCGATAACCCCAGCCTTCGTCGTGTTCGGCAACATGATACGTAACGTGCATGACATATTTTCCTAATTCCAGATGTCGCGCAGCTTAGCCTACTTTGCACGCCGGAAAGCTTAAATCCTTGCGGCTTGCCCGGTAGTCGTCTTCCACGCCTATCGGAAATAGGGCTTCAACGGCGACTGGACAATGTGGATGCTGCGATTGCATCCGGAAATTGTCGTCAGACCGGAGGGGCCCTATTCCACCATCAGCCCGTCAAACACTTCGAGCATGGCATCGGAGATCGCCTTGCCGAGCGCGCCGCCGGTGCGCTGCAAGGCTTCCTCGTCCATATCGCGGGCAGACAGCGCCAGCGCCGAGCCTTCATTGCGAACGATTTCCTGCGCCCGCTGGATAGCCCAGAGTGCGAATTCGCTGCGGCTGTTGATTTCGACGTTATCCATGACGGCTCCGGCTCAAGGCTGAACATAGTGCATTTTCAAGCGCCGGTGTCACGCCGGCAGGCCATCAGAATCACCACCAGCGGCTCGCGTGATCGAGATTGGCGTCCTGACGTTCCTGGACGGGACCCATCAACATCTTCAGCCGACCGATCTGCTTTTTGTCAAGAAGATCGCGGCGTGCAAATTCATGCATGCTCCAGATGTCGCGAAGGCTGGTATCGCGTGTGTCGGATCGTTTTAATGTCATGGAGCCCGACTACAAGACAATCTGGTCAAATGATAGGCGTCGCATGCCCAATCGTGGAGAAATACGCCTCCCCCCTGCCATCCCTAGCCGTTCACCTTTTGCGGAGGACGGTTGAATTCCACAGCCTGGCTATATCTACCAATAGACGAGCCCCGGCCCTGTCGCGCGGCAAAACCATTCCCAGCGAACGAAATTTGGAGCATCACCATGGCAACCCAATCCCCGGTCCAGACCGAAAAAACCGTTCCTGCCCCGCGCGACCAGCACCTGCGCGACATGGCCGATTGCATCCGTTTCCTGTCGATGGATGCGGTGCAGAAAGCAAAAAGCGGCCATCCGGGCATGCCGATGGGCATGGCCGATATCGCCACGGTGCTTTTTTCCGAGTTCATGAAGTTCGATGCAGCAGACCCGCACTGGTTTGACCGCGACCGTTTCCTGATCTCCAACGGCCATGGCTCGATGCTGCTCTACAGCCTCCTCTACCTGACCGGCGTCAAGGAAATGACCATCGACGAAATCAAGAACTTTCGCCAGATCGACAGCCGCACGCCAGGTCACCCCGAATACCACCATGCCCCCGGCATCGAGACCACCACAGGTCCGCTTGGCCAGGGTCTCGCCAATTCCGTGGGCCTGGCTTTTGCCGAACGCATCATGAATGCCAAATTCGGCGATGCCCTGGTCGACCACTTCACCTATGTATTCATGGGCGACGGTTGCCTGATGGAAGGCATCAGCCACGAGGCAATCTCGCTTGCCGGCCACCGCAAGCTAGGCCGCCTGATCGCGTTCTTCGACAACAATTCGATCACGATCGACGGTGCAGTCAACTTGTCCGAGTCCGATGATCAGGCAGCACGCTTCCGGGCGTCGAACTGGCATGTGCAGGAAATCGACGGTCACGACACCGATGCTATCCGCGCAGCAATCGTCGAAGCACAGAAGGTGACCGACAAGCCGTCGATGATCTCTTGCAAGACCGTCATCGGCTTCGGCTTCCCGACCAAGGCGGGCACCCAGAAGGCGCACAGCGATGCACCCGGCGAAGAAGAAATTGCCGGCGCGCGCCGTCTGCTGAAGTGGGATGCAGCACCTTTCGAAATCCCGCAGCCACTGCTGGATGCCTGGAGGGCGATCGGCGCCAAGGGGCGCGATGCTCGCATGGCCTGGGCCGACCGCGTCAAGGCAGCCCCCGATGGGCTGGGCGAAGATTTCGACCGCCGCATGAAAGGCGAGCTGCCGGCCGGCTGGAAGCAGGCAGTCACCGACGCCAAGACAGAGCTGCTTGGCAGCGACAAGGATCTCGCCACGCGACAGGCAAGCGGCATCGTCCTCAACCATCTGTTCGATGCAATTCCGGAGATGCTCGGCGGCTCGGCTGACCTGACACCATCCAACAACACCAAGGCGAAGAACCAGGTTGAAATCCCGGCCGGCCAGTTCGACGGCTCCTATGTCCACTACGGCGTTCGGGAGCACGGCATGGCTGCGGCGATGAACGGCATAGCCCTGCATGGCGGACTGGTGCCCTACGGCGGCACCTTCCTGACCTTCTCCGACTATTGCCGCCCGGCAATCCGCCTGGCAGCGATGATGGATATCCGCACCATCTTCGTCATGACCCACGATTCGATTGGCCTCGGCGAAGACGGTCCGACGCATCAGCCGGTCGAGCATCTGAGCGCGCTGCGTGCCATCCCGAAGCTTGCTGTCTACCGTCCGGGCGATCCGATCGAAACGGCCGAATGCTGGGAGGCGATTCTCGACGCACCGCGCCAGGCAGCGCTGATTGCCCTGTCACGCCAGCCGATGCCTCTGCTACGCCGCGATCCCGGCACGGAAAACCTCTCGGCCAAGGGCGGCTACGTGCTGCTGGAGGCTGAGGGCGGTCCCCGCAAGCTGACGATTTTTGCGACGGGATCCGAACTGCATCTGGCCGTCGAAGCGCGCGACCTACTGCAGGCCGAGGGTATTCCGACCGCCGTCGTCTCCATGCCCTGCAAGCTGCTGTTCGAAGCCCAGGATGCCGCCTACAAGGCATCGGTGCTCGGCGAGACGCGCGCACGCGTTGCGGTCGAGGCTGCCGTGCAGGATAGCTGGGACAGGTATCTCGGTCTCGACGGTCGTTTCGTCGGCATGCACGACTTCGGCGCATCCGGCAAAATCGAGGATGTCTACCGCAAGTTCGATATCAACACCGAAGCCGTCGCCCGCGCCGGCCGCGACGTGGTTGCTGCCCTCGCTGCTTGAACCGCTGAAGAAAACTCCCAATCTCCCGAATAGAAAATGCCGCCCGGTGAGGCGGCATTTTCGTTGAGGAATTAAGTCTGTCGTCTCTCGACCATATTACCGAAGTCAGAGGTATGGCGAATACGTCCCACCCGCCTCGTAGGCTGGCCGGCGAGATGCTGCCGCGGCATTGCTTTCCCGGCGCTCGGCCATGCGCATCGACTGCTGGAACAGATCGTCCAGGCGAACGCGCTCCGTGGCCATCGCCGCGAAAGCGCGATCAAATCTCGCGATCAGATGGCGATGTTTTTTCATTGCCGCCTGCAGCTCTTGCTCGCTCATCCTTTCCTCCGCTGGAAGCGGACGCATGGTCATTCGCTGGCCGATATCGTCCTGGAATGAAGCGAGAGTCAGCCCGACCTTGCGCAGCTGCTGGCGGGTGGTTGCCGAGGATTCCGTTGCGATCAGCAGACGCACCGCGCTGACAAGCAATTGTTTGCGGAACGGGAGATCGTCGATGTCGACGACGTCGAGCCCCAGATCCGCCAGCTTTAGATAGCGCAGATACTGGTCTACCAGATCGCGCGCCTCTCGCAACGTGTCTGCATCTGACTGCTTGCTGGAATTGGCGCGAAAATTCTGTCTCTGCTGGGTGGGGTTCATCTGGTCCACCATCCTTGTCGACAGCGTAAACGTGATGTGAACCATAATGTTTCACGCAATGACGGTCATTTGATCGTTGCTGTTTTGCGGGCATTTCTGAGCCCGAATATTTCTCGCCCGGACGCCGCGAATGCCCGCTTGTAAACGGGTTCACGTCCCCCGACCTATCGCTTGATCAAACGGAAATCCGAGCTATCCCAGAGGGTTGACGTGCACTTTGCGTCAGTCTTGGAGGGCTTGCTGGCAAACTCCCCATACCGTTGGGCCCACGCAATTAGTTCAATTTCGGCTTGGAACAACTCAACAGCGAACTGGTTGTGAGAGGGCAACAAACAAAACAAGACAGACGAGGAAACCCCGATGAAGAAGATTTTGCTGACGTCGATTGCTGCCCTGATGACGACTTCGGTTGCCTTTGCGCAGAGCCAGACACCGACAACCTCGCAGGATACACCGGCAGTCGCCACGCCTGAAACCACCAACGCCGGTGCACCGGTCCAGGGCAAGAACAGCTTCACGGAATCGCAGGCGAAGTCGCGCATCGAAGCGGCCGGCTTTGCAGATGTCGCCGACCTCAAGCTCGACGACCAGGGCATCTGGCGTGCCAGCGCAAATAAGGATGCCAAGCCAGTTCAGGTGTCGCTCGATTACCAGGGCAACGTCGTCCAGGCAAAGTAATCCCGTCCTCAACAATAATAACATTCGGAAGGAAACCACCATGAGAACTGTCACAGGTCTGTTCGACAACTATGATGATGCAAAGACTGCGGTTGGCCAGCTCGAAAGCGCCGGTATTGCATCGAAGAACATCAGCATCGTTTCCAACACTGCCGACGGGCGCAAGGTTGAGGATCAGGGTAACAATGCAGCTGAAGGCGCCGGAACCGGCGTTGGCATTGGCGCAGTTGCCGGTGGTGCCGGCGGATTGCTCGCAGGCCTCGGCATGCTTGCCATCCCAGGCGTCGGCCCGGTTGTCGCAGCCGGTTGGCTTGTCGCCACGCTGACGGGCGCCGTTGCGGGTGCAGTGGTAGGCGGTGCGGCCGGCGGTGTCGTTGGCGCCCTCATCAGTTCCGGCGTGCCGGAAAAAGACGCCCATGTCTACGCTGAAGGTGTCCGCCGTGGCGGCACTCTGGTCACCGCGCAGGTCGAAGAGGACGAAGCCGTTTCAGCTGAAGCGATCCTTGACCGCTCCAAGCGTGTAAACCTGACGGACCGTCGCACGGCCTATACCGCCGAGGGCTGGAACCGCTTCGACGACACGCTCGACCCCTATTCGCAGTCGGAAATCGATGCCGAGCGCAATCGCTACGGTACTAACAATCCCCGCATTTGATCGTCTTATCATCCAAAGGAAAGCCGGCCCCCGTGGCCGGCTTTCGTGGTTTTCGGGCATCGGGCTATTTTGAGAAAATAGGGAACGATGTCGCGAGGTCTAGGTTGAGCTTGGACCTACCCCCGACCGGAGAACCCAGATGGCTAGAAAACCAACCCAGACCTTTGTCTCTGACAAGGTGACAATTCATGACCAGACGCTGCAGCGCGGTAACGGTGGCGAGCTTCACCAGTATGCCGAAGGCGATACGCCTGTTCTGACAACGTCCCAGGGCGGCCCCGTCTCGGATGACCAGAACACTCTCAAGGTCGGAGCGCGCGGCCCGGCACTGATCGACGACTTTCATTTCCGCGAAAAAATCTTCCATTTCGACCACGAGCGCATCCCTGAACGCGTCGTCCACGCGCGCGGCTATGGTGCCCACGGCTATTTCGAAACCTATGAGTCGCTGGCCGACTACACGCGAGCCGACCTGTTCCAGCGGCCTGGCGAAAAGACACCGGCTTTCGTGCGTTTTTCGACGGTTGCCGGCAGCAAGGGCTCGTTTGACCTTGCCCGCGACGTGCGCGGCTTTGCCGTCAAGATCTATACCAAGGAGGGCAACTGGGATCTGGTTGGCAACAACATCCCGGTGTTCTTCATCCAAGACGCCATCAAGTTTCCCGACGTCATCCACGCCGTCAAGCCCGAGCCTGACAAGGGCTTCCCACAGGCGCAGTCGGCCCACGACAATTTCTGGGACTTCATCAGCCTGACGCCTGAAAGCATGCACATGATCATGTGGGTGATGTCCGACCGTGGCCTTCCCCGTTCCTTCCGGTTCATGGAAGGGTTCGGCGTCCACACCTTCCGCTTCGTCAACGCCGAAAACAAATCGACCTTCGTCAAGTTCCATTGGAAGCCGAAACTCGGCCTGCAATCGGTCGCCTGGAACGAAGCGGTCAAGATCAACGGCGCCGATCCGGATTTCCACCGCCGCGATCTCTACCAGGCCATCCAGTCCGGCAACTTCCCTGAGTGGGAACTGCAGGTGCAGCTCTTCGACCAGGACTTTGCCGATAAATTCGACTTCGATGTGCTCGATGCGACGAAGCTCATCCCGGAAGAGATCCTGAAGCCGGTACCCGTCGGCCGCCTTGTGCTGGACCGGATGCCCGACAACTTCTTTGCCGAGACCGAACAGGTCGCCTTCATGACCCAGAACGTGCCGCCCGGTATCGATTTCAGCAACGATCCGCTGCTGCAGGGCCGCAACTTCTCTTATCTCGATACGCAGCTGAAGCGCCTGGGTGGCCCGAACTTCGCTCATATCCCGATCAATGCGCCGAAATGTCCGTTCAACAATTTCCAGCAGGACGGCCACATGGCGATGCACAACCCAAAGGGTCGTGCCAACTACCAGCCGAATTCCTGGGGTGAAGGTGCGCGGGAATCGCCGACCTCGGGCTATCGTCACTTTGCGTCCGAGGAGCAGGGCCAGAAGGTTCGGCTGCGTCCGGAAAGCTTTGCCGACCATTACAGCCAGGCGCGGCAGTTCTACATCAGCCAGACGCCGCCCGAGCAGCGCCATATCGTGGCGGCCATCACCTTCGAACTCAGCAAGGTCATGACGCCGGTCATCCGCGAGCGGGTCGTCTCGCACCTCTTCAATATCGACGAGACACTGGCATCGACGGTTGCCCGCAAGCTCGGTCTGCAGACGATGCCGAAGCCGGCCGATGCCGCTGTCGCGACACGCCAGGACCTCGAAGAGTTGCCCTCGCTCAGCATTGCCAGAAAGGGCCCGATGCGCTTCGAGGGTCGCAAGCTGGGGATTCTTGTGACCGACGGCGTCGATGCCGCCATGGTCAAGGCAGTCGTTGCCGCAGTGGTCGATGCCAAGGCAGACTTCGAGGTGATCGCGCCGAAGGTTGGCGGTGTCACCGCATCCGATGGCAAGTGGCTGGCCGCGCATCAGATGATCGATGGCGGACCATCTGTTCTCTATGATGCCGTCATGCTGTTGACCTCACCGGAAGGCACGGAAGAGCTGGTACGGGAAGCAACGGCACGCGACTTCGTGGCCGATGCCTTCTCTCACTGCAAATACATTGGCTATGTCGATGCAGCTCTTCCGTTGATGCAGAAGGCCGGCATCGCCGATGCGCTCGACGAAGGCACGATCAGTCTCTCCGGAACCGGGGATCTGACCGGCTTCTTCGAGGAAATCGGCAAGCTCCGCGTCTGGGGCCGCGAGCCTTCCGTCAAGTTGCCGTAAGGCTTCGGGATCGTTTCAAGATAGGCCACGCAGCCATTTCAAGGCTGCGTGGCCTTTTTATTTTCCGCAATGGATATTGCAATGGGCACGATTGTTACGAAAAAAGCCCTATTTCGTCGTACCTATCCATATTAGTCAGATTTTCCGAACCGTCCGTTTCGTTTTCCGCCCTTCAATAACCCACGCCCCGATCACACATGACGCCTGCAAGCGCCATGACCAGCCTCACCCGCTGGTTTGCGGTCGGCCTTGCATCAAAGCGACCTTAAGCGCTGGGAGATATTGATATGGCATGTTGTGATTTTTTCGAGCAGCCCCACCGGGACGAACCTGCAGGCAATGGCGAAAAGGATTATCGCGAACACGTTGCCGCGCACAAGCTTTCGTTCGGCGAGATTGTCGTGGTCGTCGCAGCCGTCGTGATGCTGGCGGGAATGGGCTTCGTACACCGTGACCCCTCGCCTGAGCCCCGGATCACCGGGTCGATTTCGGCCTCCGGCGCCTCACCGGCGAGTGGCTTCACCCGCTGCGACGACGACAACCATTATCTCTCGCAAAGATGCGAACGTTGAAGCCCGTACGGTCAAGTCGGATCGAGCGTGCCGAACACGGCTACCAGCCCGATAGCGGCAACACCCAGCAGGATCTCGACCAAGCTAGCCCGCCGGATTGACCGCAACGCGGCGTCCGGGTTTTCAGCGATCGCCGGAACGAACACATAGCGGTTGACGATAGCAAGACATGTCATCATGCCGACAGCAGCGATCTTCATCGTCAGGATCAGCAGGTATGGCGATGACCAGTCAGTTGGCCAGCGGCCGAGCGTCATGATGGAATTGACGATCCCCGTCGCCAACACCAGAAAGACGGCGCCGTGTCCGACGTTCGAAAAACGCCGCAGCGCAACTTGCGCCGCGGTATGATATTCGGGCACCGCAAGCATCCTCAGCACGACCACAAACGGGATCAATGCTCCTAGCCATGCCCCGCCGGCGAGAAGGTGGACGATATCGTTGAGCCGATGGGCAATCCGGAGCAGGCCATCTTCCATGGAGGCATGCCCGGTCAGGGCCAGCCCCGCGAGGCCAAGCGCTGACGCAAGGGCCACGGTCCCCATTCGCCTGTCAGCGCGGCGGATGAAGGCCAGCATTAGAAGTAACCCTGCCACCGCCTGCGCCTGAAAGAAAAGAGCGAACGGACTTGCGACGAGGACGGCATACACTGTTGCCCCGTCCACGGCATCGGGCCACCCATTACCCAGAGCTGCTGCCTGTAACGGTAATGCTGCCACTGTCGTCAGAACCGCCACCCCGGCTGCAGCCAGCGGAAAGACGCCGAGCCGCCGCAGCATCTGGGCGGCCAGCGAGGGTGGCATGAGAAACGCGACGAAAGCAGCCGTACCCCACAACAGCAACAGGGCGCTGTCATGCAGAAAGCGGCAGATTTGGATCGCTGTCGATGGTTCGATCAAGGCTTGACGGTGAAAGTGAAGGAGCCGCTGGTCTTGTGCCCATCGCTGGACAGCACATGCCATTCGACGGTGTAGGGTCCAGCCGTAAGCGGACCGGCGACAGGCACGGTCAGACCCTTGTCTTCATCGCTAAGGCTCGCGTCCCCTGTTTTCACCGCAGCCTTTTCCGGCCCGATCAGCTTGATGCCCGAAAATTTGAGATTTAGGCTTTCGGTGAACGTCATCGTCACCGCCGAAGGCGCCGATGCAACGGTACTCTTATCCGCCGGCAGCGAAGTCTTGAGATGGGCATGCGCCGACGCCTGGCCAGCGACGCCGAGCGTGCAGAGAAACAGGAGAGCTGAAGCGACGCTACGATTGGTCATGACGACTCCTTGCGACAGATGAAACAACGCTCACGGAACGTGAAGGTGCAGCTAGTCGGTCCGGAAAACCAAAACTGCACGAAAAGCCGGTAGGAGCGTCAAAAGCCCCTGTCAATCGAATGATATCGTTGCGCTCCCCATGGTGACGCTTTGCCGCAAGCCCTTGCACCAAGGGCGCAGATGGAGGATTGCAGGTGATATACCCAAGGCTGCAAAGAAAGTGGCGGTCATTTGAGGGCCAAGCGAGTAGCATGTCAGCGAACCGGCGCCGCGATGGCGAATAACCCAGGACCGTGAAGGCATTTTATGGCAGGCAATGGAATGCAGGAAAGTCAGCGTCGACGTGAGTTTCGCGATATAGCAGGAGTACCCACTTACGCGATCGGCGATATACACGGTCGCTACGATCTGCTGACCGCCATCGAGGCATTGATCACCGCCGACGCAGCGCAATTTCCCGGGCGCAAGCTGATGATTACGCTCGGCGACTACATTGATCGTGGCCCGGATTCGGCCAGGGTCGTCAGCCATCTCATGACCCCGGCGCCGGAGGGTTTCGACCGCATCTGCCTCACCGGCAACCATGAAACAGCGATGCTGGCATATGTCGACGGCGAGATCACCTTGACGCAGTGGCTGGCCATGGGCGCCGAGGCCACGCTTCTATCTTACGGGCTGGATAGCAATCACCTGGCGCGGCAATATCCTTCGCCCAAGAAGCTCGACGACTTTATCCGCGCCTCGCTGCCTGCGGATCACATCGCATTTCTGAGAGACCTGCCGATCATGCTGGACACCCCGAGCGTGCTTTTCGTTCACGCCGGCATAGATCCGCACTTGTCCATAGCCGACCAGACCGATCAGGATCTCGTCTTCATCCGAGGGCGCTTCCTGAAAAGCCGCACGCCACTTCCAAAGCTCGTCGTGCATGGCCACACACAGGTGAAATCGCCTGAAGCGCGTGGTCGTCGCCTCAATCTCGATACCGGCGCATTTCACTCCGGAAGTTTGTCGGTGGCACGATTTTACGAGGGCACGGTCAACGTCATGTCGACCTGAGCGTTGTTAATGGCCCAACGGACCAGGCTGGTTGAAAGGCGTGGACGGCAAATGGGAGATCTTGTCGTCGCGAAGGCTTTCGGCGCTGTTGATGAGATCGGTGGCGCCGCTGGCCGCTGCGCGCTTCGCCTGCTTCCACACAAGATAGCCAATGCACAGAAAATAGCCGAGTTGCAGCAAGATAGCCGCAGCAATTGATTCCAGTACGGTTATGACGAGAGATCCGGTCATGCAATAAGTCACGATTGCAAAGACGATGATCGTAACGAACATGCCCGCGAACACGCGTGGCGCACTCATGAATGTCACCTTGAAGTAAATTTCGTTGATAATCCGACCGAATACATCGCTGCAGTTCTTCCCGCTCCCGGAAAATGAATATATTTTAGAAAGCGGTATAATTCAATCACATGCTGTTCTTCAGTCGCGGATTTATGATGCCCTGCGATCATGAATTTTTGGTGTAGCCCAAGCATTTTTACGCCGATCGACACGACGTTAAGTTGCATCAATATTAACGGCGAATGAAGTCGCTCGAATTAATATTCGTCATTTTCCTGCCATTTTCTAAACCTCAACTCTCGCAGCAGACAGGCACCAATCGCGGTCACATTGGCGTGCAAAAGTCACCTTCAATCAAATATTATTACAAAGTGACGATGCCGATGGCGCAAGAGTGCGTCGCAACAAAATAGATGCATTGCAGCAAAAACGATTAGAATTTGAAACGATTGAAAGGCGGCAGACAATATATCTTGCGATTATGCGGATGGCGACAACGTATATATTTCCGACTTTTACGCGCTTTTTGGGATAAATTTTGTATAATGTCATTATAAAAGCAATTTTAGCAAAAAATTAAGCAACTTTTCTAAGCATAAAAACCGAAAATTTGCGCTTGAAAATTTCTATACTATCGACAAACGCCACGATTTTTCACGTCGCCACACGTGTTACAAAAATTTGGCTTAAAAAAACCATGTCCTGCGATATACTCTTGAACATGGAGCCCTATCTACCCTCCCCTGACGTATCCGACCAATCGCCAACAAAAGTGGAGCAATCTATGAAGTATGCGACGAGATCGGCCGATCCGGCTTTTTTCAACGCCGCAAGTTCCGGCACTCATCCACCGACAGGCGGTATTCTGAAGCGGGGATTCGACCTCGCGCTGGCATCGATGGCCCTGCTGTTTCTCAGCCCGGTTTTCCTGATGCTGGTTGCATTGGTCAAGTTTACGAACAAGGGCCCTGCGCTTTACGGGCATTCTCGTATCGGCCACAACGGTCGCACATTTAAGTGCCTGAAGTTCCGCACGATGGTCGTCGATGGCGATCAGGTGCTGCGCAAGCATCTCGACGCCAACCCAAAAGCGCGCGAAGAATGGCTGGCAACCCGCAAGCTCCAGGACGATCCTAGGGTTACGCCTGTCGGCGCGGTGCTCCGCAAGCTCAGCCTCGACGAATTGCCGCAGCTGCTGAACATCATCCGTGGTGAAATGAGCATTGTTGGTCCACGTCCCGTCGTGGAAGACGAATTGATGCTCTATGAAAGCTCTGCAGTCTACTATCTGAAGGCTCGTCCGGGTCTGACAGGTCTCTGGCAGGTCAGCGGGCGCAACGATGTGTCCTACGCAGAACGTGTTGGTCTCGACACGCACTATGTGAAGAACTGGTCTCTCTTGAGCGACGTGACAATCATCGCCAAGACGATCCCGGCTGTATGCCTCTCCCGCGGCAGCTACTGATCGACCTCTGCAATTGAAAATGCCGGCATGGCGATTTGCCGGCATTTTCTGTGTCTGAGGGCTAAGCCCCACGACCAACCTCTTCGTCCAGTGCCCTCGAGAGGTATCCCCGGCAGTGTCTCTGCGCTATAGCGGTCTCAAAGCTCGCAAGTGGACGACCAGACCGGAGACATCATGGCAACGACCATCCGCTATCACGAAGGCGACCTTTCCGACGTGGCCGCAGCGCGATATTCTGACGCGATCGCAATCGATACCGAAACACTGGGCCTGATACCGCGCCGCGATCGCCTCTGCGTCGTGCAGCTTTCGCCTGGCGACGGCAGCGCCGACGTCATCCGGATCGCCGCCGGGCAAACGGATGCTCCCAACCTCGTTGCCATGCTCGCAGACCCGACCCGCCAGAAGATCTTTCACTACGGCCGATTCGATATTGCCGTGCTGTTCCATACGTTCGGCGTTACCACCGTTTCTGTGTTCTGCACCAAGATAGCCTCACGCCTCTGCCGCACCTACACCGATCGCCACGGCCTGAAGGACAATCTCAAGGAAATGCTGGAGGTCGACGTGTCCAAGGCACAGCAGCAGACCGACTGGGCCGCAGACAAGCTTTCGCAGGCCCAGCTCGAATATGCGGCCTCAGACGTGCTCCACCTTCATGCGCTTCGCGACAAGCTGACTTATCGCCTGGTTCGCGACGGACGAATGGAGCATGCGCAAGCCTGTTTCGAATTCCTGCCGACCCGGGCCAAGCTGGATTTGCTCGGTTGGCAAGACACCGATATTTTCGCCCACAGCTAGGCATACGAAGTCTTTTCGTGTGCAATGCGGAATTATCGGCGATGGATTTCGCTTCCTTAACGGCTTGTTAACGCTCTTGGCGATATTTTATCGGTAACTACTCGCATTCGACAGGCGCCATGATGCGCCGCGCAGCCGTTATCTGGCTCTGGGATGCCATGTCTGCATAAGCAGCCCTGTTTTTGTTTCCGTTATTGTGTCCATTTTCAGCTGTCCGATATGGAGCATGCCGATGTTGCCTCCCGTTGCCGCGGTTTCCAGCGCAAGTCCCGTCGCCCCGCAGCGCGAGGTCGTTGTCGTAACGGAGATGCTGTCCGGGCTTTCGTCCGAGCCGGATGCAGCGGTTGCCTTGTCACTGGCTGCCAGCGCCGGGGTGGAAGGCAAGCTGAATATCCTCCTGCTCAATGCACGTGCCAGGATGCTCGACAGCTTGTTTGCCGTCATCGACGCTGTCAGCCAGTCCCTCGCATTGCCGCAGGCACCCGGCGAGAGCAAGGCCGCCTATGCGCTGAGGCTCGCAGACACCATGACCGAACTGCCGCCAAAGCAGATGGCAGCGTTGCAGCAGCAACTGGCCGCGAAGGGACAGACGGCGCCCTTGACGCTGGTGGCTGCCGCACTTCACGATCCGGCCGGCGCTGAGGCAGCGCAACTCATCGCCTATCTCGAAGTCGTCCGCTACAAGGAAAAAGATCTGGCAACCAAGTCGGTCGTTGCCTCCTACGGGCAGAACAACAGCCAGGCCGAAACGGCAGCCGCAGCGCTACCTTTGCCTTTGCGCAACGGAGCCACGCAGACGGCCGCCCTCCCGAGCACCGTTCCTCCGCAGCCTGGCCAACCTGCCGCCGCGACGTCTGCCGCCACCGCTCCTGCAGACATCGTGCAACTCCAACCACCGGAAACTACTGTCGATCCGCATCCGCCGGAAACTGCCACCATTGCCCTGAAGGACCCGACAGACCAACAACTGCGAAATCCTTCGGTGCCTGCCGCGACCGCCCAGCCCTCGACGGCGCCGGCAAACACTGCAGCCGCCCAAGCACCACAGGCGCCACAAGCACAGACCGTTGCCGCACCGGCACCTTCAGCAGACCCCACAAAGACGGCCGTCCCGACTTTGACGCCGGACGAAAGCATGCCGCGCGCCAACCAGCAGATCCGTAGCGACATCAAGGAGGGGCTAAAGGCCGTCTTTGACCGGTTGGTCCAGGCAACCGGCACCGATTTGCTGCAGACCTTGGCTGAAGCCGCGCCGCTGGCCGACAAGGCTATTGCCCAGGCGCTGATCGCAGACATGATAGACGGCACGGAACTGCAGAACCTGCGGGTACCCGGCGCAGCGACCGCGCCGGAGCGGACACCTCCTCTCGCCAACGCCATACCCGTCTCGCTCACGCCACAAACCGTGGCAGCGGAGCAGGCACTAGCGGTCGCCGTTGCCAATTCACAGTCCGACCAGCCTGAAGCCTTACCGCCGGTGGCCCTGCAGCACGCCCCTGCTGCCGTCCCGCCGGGCCTCGCCGTTGCCTTCGTCACCGTGCCCTATGCGCCGGGCGATGATGTCGTCAAGAACAAGGAAGCCCTCCGCATCGACCGCGTCGACGCCGTCGATGACGACGAGCACGAATATCCTGGCCACCAGCCGCAAGAGGACGCCGAACCCGAGGAAGAGCCGGAAACCCCCGCCGAAGAGGCGCTCGACATGCTGGAAGCCGGGTCAAATTCCGAAGTTTCCGCTGATTTGCCTCCGGTCAGCCGCTCGTCGCTGACAGCTCCGCCCCGCCCGACATCCACCGAGCCGGTACCCAGCGCCGGTTACGATCTCTACCAGCGCATGGGCGCCTGAGCGTTTCGCGACAGGCTCCGACAAATCCGGCTTATACGCCGGACACAAAAAACCCGCCGGATCGCTCCGGCGGGTTTCTTAATTCAGCAAGACTTGCGAGAATTATTCGCCGCGGTTCTTCAGAGCCGCGCCGAGGATGTCGCCGAGCGAAGCGCCGGAGTCGGACGAACCGAACTGTGCGACGGCTTCCTTCTCTTCAGCGATTTCGAGCGCCTTGATGGACAGCATGATCTTGCGGTCCTTCTTGGAGAAGTTGGTGACGCGGGCGTCGACGATCTGACCGACCGAGAAACGCTCAGGACGCTGCTCGTCACGATCCCGCGACAGGTCGGCGCGACGGATGAACGAAGAAACGTCTTCGTGCTCGACGAGCTTCACTTCAATGCCGCCTTCGTTGACTGCAGTCACTTCGCACGAGACAACCGCATTCTTGCGGAGTTCGCCCGAGGTAGCTGCGTCGCCAACGGCGTCCTTGCCGAGCTGCTTGATGCCGAGCGAGATACGCTCCTTCTCGATGTCGACGTCGAGAACCACGGCCTTGACCATGTCACCCTTGTTGTACTCTTCGATGACCTGTTCGCCTGGACGGTTCCAGTCGAGGTCGGAGAGGTGCACCATGCCATCGACGTCGCCGTCGAGGCCGATGAACAGGCCGAATTCGGTCTTGTTCTTGACTTCGCCTTCGACTTCGGTGCCAGCCGGGTGGTTATGGGCAAAAGCCTGCCATGGGTTTTCGAGGGTCTGCTTGAGGCCAAGCGAGATACGGCGCTTGGTCGGGTCGACTTCGAGAACGACCACTTCGACTTCCTGCGTCGTCGACAGGATCTTGCCGGGGTGTACGTTCTTCTTGGTCCAGGACATTTCCGAGATGTGGATCAGGCCTTCGATGCCGGGTTCCAGTTCGACGAATGCACCGTAGTCGGTGATGTTCGTGACGGTGCCGGAGATCTTCTTGCCTTCAGGATACTTGGCTTGGATGCCATCCCAAGGATCCGACTCGAGCTGCTTCATGCCGAGCGAGATACGATGAGTTTCCTGGTTGATGCGGATGATCTGAACCTTGACCTGCTGGCCAATAGACAGGATTTCCGACGGATGGTTGACGCGGCGCCATGCCATGTCGGTCACGTGCAGCAGACCATCGATACCGCCGAGGTCGACGAACGCACCGTAATCGGTGATGTTCTTGACGACGCCGTCGACAACCTGGCCTTCTTCGAGGTTCTGGACGATTTCCGAACGCTGTTCAGCGCGGGATTCTTCGAGAACGGTACGACGCGAGACAACGATGTTGCCGCGACGCTTGTCCATCTTGAGGATTTCGAAGGGCTGCGGGTTGTGCATCAGCGGCGTGACGTCGCGGATCGGGCGGATGTCTACCTGCGAACGTGGCAGGAAGGCGATGGCACCGTCGAGATCGACGGTGAAGCCGCCCTTGACCTGGTTGAAGATCACGCCTTCGACGCGCTCTCCGGCTTCGAACTTGGCTTCGAGCTTGACCCAGCTCTCTTCGCGGCGAGCCTTTTCGCGCGACAGAACAGCTTCGCCCAGCGCATTTTCGATGCGTTCGACGTAAACTTCGACTTCGTCGCCGACTTTCAGTTCGCTACCCTTGGAGCGGGCGCCGAATTCCTTGAGCGCGATGCGTCCTTCGACCTTGAGGCCGACGTCGACAACCGCAACATCTTTTTCGATGGCGGTGACGATACCCTTGGTAACGTAGCCTTCAGCCAGATCGTTCTTGGCAAAAGACTCTTCGAGCAGGGAGGCAAAATCCTCATGCGAGGTGGCAGCTACAGACATAAAATCTCCTGGCGTGTCCCGGATGGTCTCGGACACTGGGCGCCGGTGGGTTGTTCTGATGAACCTGGATCCAGTCCGCCCTCTCGAAGAGGACAATCCGGCGCGGGGACGGAAACCCAGGCTTTGCTTGATGCAAAAGCGCCCCGTGGCAACCACGTGACGCCGACTTTAATTCAGGCATGTCGGTTCAGGGCAGCATCGATGATGGTTTTAGCCGCCTGAAACGCCGCCTCTATACTCATTTCCGACGTATCAAGCAAGTGCGCGTCTGCAGCGGGACGCAAAGGGCTGTCGGCCCTTCCCATGTCGCGCTCGTCGCGGCGCTTCACGTCCTCGAAAATCGCCTCGTAATCCGCTGTGACGCCATTCGCGACGATCTCGTCAAACCGCCGACGGGCGCGGATGTCGGCCGATGCCGTCACGTAGAATTTCACCGGCGCGTCCGGACAGACGACGGTACCGATATCGCGGCCGTCAATCACGGTGCCCGGCAACATCCGCGAAAACTGCCGCTGCGCTTCCACCAGCGCCCGGCGCACCGTCGGCATGACGGCAACCTTCGAGGCCGCCTCGCCGATCTCGTGGCGCGACAGGACCGACCGGTCGAGCGCGTTGAGGTCGAGCCCTGCCGCCACGGCTGCGGCCACCGCCTCGTCGTCCAGAGGCTGGCCGGCATCGAGCAACGCCTTCGCCGTCGCGCGGTAGGTCAGGCCCGTGTCGAGATGGTGGAAGCCATAGGTCTCGGCAATCCGGCGCGACAGCGTTCCCTTGCCGGCAGCGGCCGGCCCGTCGATGGCGATGATCATGCCTTGCTCCTGCTGTCTAAGATTGCTCACGGCTTGCCGCGTTCGTTTACCATGGCGGCCATGGCCTCCGCGTCGTTCGCAACGTCCGGCTCGGCCATCAACCCTTGCGCGACGCCATTGCGGTCGGCTTCAGAACGGTTCTGGCTGACTTTCCACTTGCCGTCGATCTCGGCGATATCGATCTCGATGCCGACGATGCCCTTGATCTGGGACGCAATATAAGTGTCGGGCGCATCGCCGACCGCCCAGGGCTCTGCACGCGGTCCTTCCTGGTCGCGGGTCAATGCCTCGACCTGGGCGCGGATCCAGGCGCCATCCTCTATGACCCGTGCCGGACCGCGCACCTGCACGATGGCGTAATTCCAGGTCGGCACGACCTTGCCGGTTTCCAGCTTGGTGCGGTACCAGGACGGGGTGATGTAGGCATGCGGCCCCTGGAAGACGACCAGCACCGGTGCGCCGTCACGGATCTCCCGCCACTGGCCGTTGGCGCGCGCCACATGCGCCTGCAGCCGGCCCTTGCTCCCAAAGGACGGATCGAGATGAAACGGTATGGGATTGGCAACCGGACCATCGGCGCCCGAGGAGATCAGCAACCCGAGCGGATGGGCGCGGATCAGCCCGTGCTGGATATCGATGCGGTCTTCCCGGAAATGCGGCGGCTGGTACATGGCAACCCTTGGCGAAGTGTGTATCCGGCCGTGCGGGACGACGCGGCAAACGTGGCGCGATTTATCACGGTTTGGCCGTTGCCGACCAGTCATCAACCAAGGTTTTATGAAGGATCGCGACCGCTCGATAAGAGCAAATTTCAAGCCTTTGCGGGCATTCCGATGAGCCCGGAAAGGCCTTTGGCGAAGTTAGGCTTTGACAGAAACGGCCATAACGACTATGGGGACCGGCTAATAATTTCCCTATGAAACGCCGGCTTGCACGGCACTGCCGAATATCTCTTCGGCCATTCACGAGGCTATGACAGTGGCGAAAGCGGAACTTGGAACGAAGCGGACCGACCCGGACTCCGGCAAGAAATTCTACGACCTGAACCGGGACCCAGTGGTTTCTCCCTACAGTGGCAAGTCTTGGCCCCTGTCCTTCTTCGAGGAAACCGCAGCTGCCGTGAAGGAAGTTCCGGAAGAGGAAGAGGTCGCGGAAGTCGACGTTGAAAACCCAGAAGTCGAACTGGTTTCGCTGGAAGAAGCCGACGAAGCCGCGGCTGGCGACGACATCCCGGATATCGGTGACGACGACGTCGAGATCGACGGCGACGACGATGACGACGACACATTCCTGGCGCCCGACGAAGACGACGATGACGACGATATGAGCGACATCATCGGCGTTACGGGCGATGACGACGAGGTCTGATCGACCCGCTCCGGCCCGCGCAAAGAAAAGTGCGCGGGCCCTGATTTTTCGGCTTGCTATCTGAATTTACCAGACGTAATAAGCCGCCACCCCAACGAGCGAAGCGCTCCACGGGGACCCAGGCCGGCCAGACCGGACCATTTCGATGGGGCTATAGCTCAGCTGGGAGAGCGCTTGCATGGCATGCAAGAGGTCAGCGGTTCGATCCCGCTTAGCTCCACCAAATTTTCCCAAGAACAAATCATTCACAACATCGCAATTTCATCATTCCGCCAACCGCGATCATCGCAGGCGGACCGGATCTCGCCTGATCAATCCTCGAATTCGGCATTCATCGCATCTGCCAGTTGTCGCATCAGGCGTACGAGATTGGCGACGTCCTCTTCTGCCCATGTGCTGAAGATTGCCCGGCCAATTTTCTCCCGGGCCAGGTCGACTTGGTCGGTCATTGCCTTGCCGGCAGCGGTGATCGTGGCTTGTCTCGATCGGCGGTCGGAAGGGTTCTCCTTGCGGTCGGCCAGCCCGAGGCTCTCAAGCTTGGCAACCTGGCGACTGACGGTGGTGTAGTCCCGTCCTACCCGGTCGGCCAATTCGATGACACCTATGGGTCCCAGCCTCTCGATCATGACGAGCAGTGGGAAAAGAGCGCGATCAAGCGAGATTCCTGCCTTTTTGACCATGGCCTCGTCCCGCTGAGGACGGTTCATCACGCTGACAATATCGAGCAGCGCGCCGTGGAGTTCGCGGAGAACTTTTCCATTAAGTGTATTATGCACGTTTTTATTTGACATCGTAGCAATCCCTCTGATACATGCATAATACACGCAATTGAGTGCCGATGACAAATCGTTTTGCCGCCTGCGCTAAACAGGGTTCACCAATGCGCGCTATCTCGTGGGAAAATGACCCGGCGTCTTCAGCGACGCCGAAATCGGGAAGCCCCCCGGGCGCCGCACTCGGCGTTGGGCCGCGGCCCTCAGTGCTTATCCGGCCGAGATAGCCCCGGCACAATCAAAGGACAAAATCTATGAAAGCCGCGATCGTTACAGCTTCCGGGCAACCGCCCATCCTGACAGACATTCCGGAACCCGTTGCCTCCGCAGGCGAAGTCCGCGTCAAAGTCACTGCCTCGGCCGTCAGCCAGGTTACCAAGAGCCGGGCATCCGGGCATCACTACAGTGCTGTCGGCCAGTTTCCCTTCGGCGTGGGCATTGACGGTGTGGGGACTTTGGATGACGGGCAACGTGTCTATTTCGTGCTGCCGCGTCCCCCTGTCGGCGCGATGGCTGATGTGGCCGTCATTGCCGCCAATCAATGCATCCCGCTTGCCGATGATCTTGATGACTTGACCGCTGCAGCAATCGCCAATCCGGGCATGTCGTCATGGGCGGCCTACAGCGAACGCGCAAGATTGCAACCCGGCGAAACGGTGCTGGTCAACGGCGCAGCCGGGACATCCGGGCGGCTGGCGATCCAGATCGCCAAGCATCTCGGCGCCCGAAAGGTCATCGCCACAGGCCGTGGAAACAAGGACAGCCTGCGCGAACTGGAAGCGCTCGGTGCCGATGTCATCATTCCACTCAGCGGTGATCAGGAAGCATTAAAGGAGAGCCTGAGACAGGAGCTTCGCTCCGGCGTGGACGTCGTTATCGACTACCTCTGGGGGAAGAGCGCGGAAGCGATTCTGTCTACAAAGGCGGAAACCAGCCCGGCGCCAATGCGGTTTGTCCAGGTCGGTTCAATCGCGGGTTCGGATATCGATCTTTCCGCATCGATCCTGCGGTCGTCCGCAATCGACCTGATGGGCAGCGGGATCGGCAGCGTGCCCCCCAAGCGCTTCCTGCACGTCCTCGGCGAAGTCTTGAAAGCAGCGGCTGGAGGCAGGTTCCAGGTCGCGTTCAAGCCCGTTCCCTTCTCTGAATTCGACGAGGCATATCCGCTGGACGAAAGCACTTGCCGCACGGTATTTACGATGTCCGGCTCCGGCTGAAGTGTAGCTCGCCGGTTGGATTGAAAAGATCAGAGGCCCATCGGCACCCAGAACTTAAACACTAGGGAGCGACGTCGAATGAATGCTTTGTCTAAGCCCACATGCCGCGTTGTCCGACCGGAAACCACCTATGCCGGCAAGCAGGGATTGGAGTATTTTGAAGGGATTGCCGCCGAGACGGTCGGCTCGACCCGGATCTGCATGCATCTGCTGACTATTCCGGCGAGCGGACGGGCCAAGGCACATCTGCACGCCGAGCACGAGACGGCGATCTACGCACTTTCCGGCGAGACGCAGTGCTGGTTTGGCGAACAGTTGGAACAGCATGTTGTGGTGCGACAGGGCGAGATGTTTTACATCCCCGCAGGCGTCCCGCATCTGCCCGCCAATCTGAGCGATACGGCAGCGACGGTTGTCATAGCCCGAACCGATCCGAATGAGAAAGAAAGCGTCGTCCTGCTGCCGCATCTTGAGGACCTTGTCCCGCGCTAGGCGATCCAGACATGGTGCTCGACTTGGCCGGCATGAGCTCACTCGGAGCAGAACAAAGAAGAGGCTGACGAATCCGGGGGGTGTCGTCAGCCTCGAGCGAAGAGATACGGCTCTTGCGCTTTTTTTCGCCTGTGTGGGGCAGAGGCGAGACACTCGAATGCCATGCTAAAATGAGCCGAAGCTGACGAATGAGCATTTCGCGCGCTGGTTGGCGCCCGATAGCCGGCATATGGCTTCACGTTTGCTTGATCCTGCATATTCGCGGAATGGGCTGTTCTGCCGCGTCGGCTGTATGTGCATCAGCCGCGGAAAAGCGACAGCAGTCTCTGCGGTGCCTGATTGGCTATGGACAGCGACTGCACGGCCAACTGCTGCTGGGTTTGCTGTGCCGCCAGTTTGGATGATTCGGTTTCCATATCCGCATCGACAAGCCGACCAACGCCCCGGTCGATACTGTCCATCAATGAGTTTTCGAAATCGGACTGGACGCCGATCGACGATTGCAGCGAACCGAGCAGTGCAGCGGCGGCCGTCACCCTGTTCTGCATCGCATCGAGGCCGCTGATATAATAGTCGACATCGGCCCCGGCGGTGGTGATGTCGATATCGGTGAAATTGAAGTCGATTGCACCGGCGGTGTGCTTCTGTGGCGCAGACACAGTCATGCCGACACCGGCCGTCGGATACCGGGCCTTGTCGCCTGACAGCGTCACCGACCCGCCGCTCGCGGTTGCCAGAAGTCCCTTCTGCTGGCCGGCAGCACCAAGCACAGCCGCCATGTCGTCTGCCGTAGAAACGATCCCGTTGGCAGACGTGCCGAGCGCTGCATCGACGGTGGCGCGGTCGACGCTGATGGTCTGCTGCGAACTGCCGTCTATTGCGAAACTGAAAGAGAACGACTGGCCTTCCGGAACTGCAAAGCGACTTCCGAAACTGAAATCGACCTGCGGATAAACATTTTGCACAGACGCCGTTGGCGCACTCTCCAGGCCCAGGCCCGACCCTCCACTGAGAGTGGATACCAGATTGCTGGTGGACACGCTGGAGCCCGCAAGGCCCGTTGCATGCCGTGTGGCGATTTCAAAGCTCGTGGTTCCGCCCCCAGAGGAGGCCGGTGCGCCGGCCAGCTGGAATGCCTTGTTGAGCACCGCCGCCATGTCCTGTCCGGTCGCGATCTTGCCGTTTGCCACAGCGCCAAGGGCAGCCGTGACGACACTTCTATCGATCGTGATCGAGTAGCTGTTGCCGGCAGACGCGTCGCTGGCATCGAGCGTGAGGTCGAAGGAAACGGCATCGCTGGCGCCGAATGTTTGCGCGCCGGTGAAATTGAAGTCCTGATGGCCGGCCACCGCGCCGATGCTGCCGCCGGAAAAGCTGCCAAGGGTGGCAAGGCCCAGCGCGTCGCTGTCGCTTTGCAGCAACCCGCCGCCACCTGTGTTGAAGAGGATGGTCTTCGTCATGTCGATGTCGCTATCGCTGATGGACACCGTGCCGTCGGCGGAACGAACGAAGGCTGCCGGAACCGATGTCGTTACCGAATTGGTGGTTTTAAGGTTTGCCGCCTGGCTATAGCTCAGCATGTTGACGCCGTTGAAGCTGGCGCTGGTGGCGACGCTTGCGACCTGCTGCTTCAACTGATCGAGTTCATCCTGGACTTTGCTCTTGTCAACGCTGCCTTCCTTGGCCGTCACGAGCTTTGCCTTGAATGCGGAAAGCGTATCGAGCACCGACGTCATCCCGGCATAGGCAGTGTCGACGGTGGCAGATGCCACGCCGAGCGCATCGGCCACGGCAGACGTCGCACCCCGGTCCGAACGCATGGTGGTGGCAACGGACCAATAGGTGGCATTGTCGGATGCGGAAGCGACTTTCAAACCGGAGGAGACACGCTTCTCCGTTGAGGTCAGCTGTTGCGTAACGCTCCCCAGCGTCCGCAAAGCCGCCATCGCAGACAGGTTCGTCTTGATCGACGACATACAACCCCCAGGTATCGAACCGAAAAATCAATAGTTTTAGAAAAAGGGAGCATCATGCAGCCATAAGATGCAGAATCGCCAATTTGTGTTAACTTCCAATGAAGTACGGGGAAACTGGATGATATAGCCGATGCGACTGCCACCCGAGGGCACATCGCCCCTTTTGTCGGCCTACAGGCCGCCACCGGTGGCCAGACAGGACGCATCCAGCCTGTAGGCATAGATCGTCTTGCCGCGATAGTTGCCCGTCTGCGGTTGCCAGGTCGCCGCCGGCGCCTGGGGTCCGGTCGGACAAGCGTTCGGATGAGTGGATACGAAGAGCACGGAACCGTGCAGGGACTTCGGCACCGGGAACTTCTGATCGTAATAACTCTGCGGCGCATCAGGGTCGCCGCTGGCGTAGATGCTATATCCCCGCGCCCGCAACGTATAGAACATGTCGGCAAGAATATCCCTGTCGTCGCTGACGATATCCCTTAGTCCAAGCGTTCGGGCGAGTGCGGCAGCATCGTTGCTGACCTTGCTGCGGCCGAGATAGCGATCCAGCACAATAGAAGCACCGCTCTCGCTGACGGGTATGGCAAACACTGGCGCCGTTGCCACCAGGCAGGATACCGTCCCGTTCAGCAGCAACGACCATTTGAGGCCCTGCGGCCAGACGCGCCGCAGGGTCCAGACGGCGAGCAGCGTGCCGGCGACATAGGCCGTGGCCGCCCAGTTGGCATAGGCCTTGGCAAGGGTCGCCTGCAGGGAGATCAGTGCTATGATCGGCAGGGACAGCCAGACCAGCATCTGCTCGCGCCACTCGCCTCCCCGCCTCAGCACCCGGTAGCCGGCGATGAGGATCGCCGCAAACACGATCGGTCCAACCACGCCGAACTGGGCACCGAAAAATTCCAGCCCGCCCGACAGGTGCGGATTGAGCCGTCCCCAGTGGGCAATATTCTCGGTATGCTTGACGGTGACCATCCGGTTTTCGAGGTTCCACCAGATGTTTGGCAGGCAGCCGGCACTGGCCACAGCCACAGCGATCCAGGCGTCGCGCCACGCGATGCGCGCCTTTGGGACGCACGCAATTGCGATCAGGCCACCCGGCAACAGAAACAGGATCGCGTATTTCGACAGGAAGGCGCCTGCAACGGCAAGGCCAAGCGCAACGGCAATCGTCACGGATCGCCTGCCGGTCAGCACCACGTAGGCCGCAAGAGCGACCGCGAGGAAAAACAGCAGCGGCACATCCGTCGAGAAGAACACCGACGACAGCGCCACACCCGGCAGTGTGATGTAGGTGACGCCGGCCCAGACAGCGATCTCCCTGTCGAACAGCCGCAATGCGACCTGCATCAGCGCCAGCCCGGTTGCGAGATGCAGCAGCGGCCCGCAGATCCTGATCCAGAAGATGCTACTCGAGCCGGAAATCTCCAACATCGCTCTGAGGATCCAGGCGATCATCGGCGGCTTCGAATAATAGCCGAAGTCGAGGCTCTGCGACCACAGCCAGTACTGTGCCTCGTCGACGAATAGATCCGTCGTATCGAATGAAAGGGTCACGATCCGCCACAAGGTAAGTGCGACCATGACAAGAAGGGCGGAATAGACCGATAAAGACGGAATCGAGAACGGCGCTGCGTGCGCTACGGTCCAATCCGCCGGTAGAGCAACGTCATTCCCGGCGGCACGATCGACCGTCCGGTCGGCATAGTCAGAAGGCACGCCACGACCGGTCGCCAACCGGAGAATGTGAGAAAACATAGAGTAAACCGCTGGAGATTGCTGCTGCCGACCTTATTAGCAATCCAATGTTACAACCAGACGGCAAAACGTCCAGCAGCATGTGAATTCAGCCGCCTTCCCTGACGTCCAGATGATGCTCGAGATCCTTCCAGCTGCGGTCCATGGCGAAGCTGGCTGACAGATATGGAACGCCGATATGTCCGAACAGCACGGACAACTGCCATTCCGCAACATCCTCGGGAACACCCGCGACCTCGTAGCTGTAGATCAGCGAAAACAGGCCGGTTCTGTCGGCGCCGGACATGCAATGCACCAGGATCGGCCTTGAGGCTGTCTTCATGATGTCGATCAGGGCAACGGCCTTGTCCACTCTCAGGATTTTCGTCGCCGACATGCCGAAATCGATATGCTGCACCCCGAGACGCCGGGCGACGGCCGTCTCCTCCCGGTACCATGGCTGGTCGTTGCTACCGCGAAGATTGACGATCGTCTTTATGCCGTACTGGTGAACATAGCTCTCAAGTTGCGCACCCGAGGGCTGCGCGGAGCGGTACAACTGGCCGGGGATCACCGTATGGAAATTTCCCGTTGCCTGCAGCAAGGCGAGATGTCCGCCGAAAAACAGGAGACCAACTAGAAAACAGGCAACCGCATGGCGCATTATTTTACGAATACGTCCGAGAATTGCCATTCTTTCCCCGATGCTATTCTTTTACTGCACCTTTCCGCAGCCTAGCCGTCGAATCCAACAAGAGATTAAAGATAATACGAAGCTTTTATGTCATTGCTGCGCCTGCATGCTTGACTGTCGTCTACGGCACCTCGGCTAAACTGCGACATGAATAATCCATGCTCATGCCGCACGGATCGGTTATCGATAGGTCTGCGGGTCGGGCCGGGGCATCCATGACCGAATCGCTATCAACAACCTCACGGAGGACCGACTGATGACGCCTGCCCGCTTCAACGAGTGTCTGCTGCATATCCGCTGGACACCCATCAACCTGGCAAGTGCCCTGCAATGCGACCTGTCCTGGGTCGAAGCGCTGGAGGTTGGCGCCGTCGAGGTACCCGCGGCTCTCGGAGAATGGCTCGAGACGCTCGCCCGCTGCCATGAGGCAAACGAAACACCGAAAGCCTTTCGCGGTCGCGGCCAGGATTGACGTCTGCAGGTATCCTGACGCGGAAACAGCAAAACCGTTAAACGGCTGAAACTAATTTAGCGCGATGGTCGTATCCCTATAGGCCTTTGGTCGGGCCCGAGGCCGTCGCCTGCACACCGCAAGGTCGAAGGTGGCGGCCTCACTTTACAGCTAAACCCCTCAAGGCAAACTCCGCATCACGCGCCTTCGTCCGGCTCAAGGGAGAGAGGCGCATACCGTCGATGGCTTTCCGGTTGCATATGCATTACGCATGGTCTTTCGAGGGGGAAATCATGAAGCTCTTTGCCGCAACGCTGTTGTTCTCGACCGTGCTGACGCTGCCGGTCGGCGCGCAGTCTTCCATCTCGACCGACCGCGGCCAGCTCATCGAGAGCTACCGGGCCTTTATCAGCGCCGTCGACATCATCAATTCGAACGGTGACCGCCTCTCCGAGCCGTGGCAGATTATCCGCCAGGATCGGGCCAATTATCACCACTTTCATCTGATGGACGCGGACGACGAAACCGATACCTTTTTCGCCAGCCCCGCCAATCGCCAGCTCATGGAGGCGATGCTGGCCGATGGCGAGATCGAAGGCGACGCGGCCGAACGGATCATTGCCGGCGATGTCCATATCAAGGTCGATATCTACGGCCATGGCACAACGGGCAAACGCATAGACGTGCACGTCGAGGACTGACCGGCGATCCCCAGTTCTCAGCGCCGCGTCCGCAATTTCTTCTGGCCTCCCAACCATGGCCGGAATAGCATGCACCATCCGTAGCCGCAGAAACGCCATGACCCTCTATCGACGCCGCCTGATCAAGATACGCCGGAAGACGACGGGCCTTGCGCTCGTCGGCCTGATTTCCTTCATCGCCGGTATGACGGATGCCGTCGGCCTTGTGCTGAGCGGCGACTTCGTCTCGTTCATGACCGGCAATACAACCAGGGCGGCCATCGCTCTAGGCAATGGCCAAACCCGGCATGGTCTCGTGCTTCTGGCGGCAATCCTGATTTTCGTCGGCGGTAACGCGCTCGGCGTCGTGCTCGCCCATGCCGCCAGCCGGCCGGCCTTCGTCGTTCTCGGGTGGGTCAGCGTCCTCTTGTCGCTCGCCTCCACCTTCGCATCCCCGTCCAACGTCGTGACGCAATTCTATCTCGTGGTGCTGGCGATGGGCATGATCAATGCGACGGTCGAACATGTCGAGGGGCTGCCGATCGGCCTGACCTATGTCACCGGTGCGCTGTCGCGTTTCGGTCGCGGCATCGGCCGCCTGATGGTCGGCGACAGGGATTTCGCGTGGACGATACAGATCGTCCCCTGGATCGGAATGCTGGCCGGCGCCGTCGTCGGCGCGTTGCTGGTGCATCAATTTGCAGCCAAGGCCCTGTTGTTCGTGGCTGTCATGGCGCTTATCGCCGCCTTTGTGACACTCATCATCCCTCCTGCCCTGCAGCACCGCTATCGGCAGCGCGTCGCCCGCCAGGCCCTGGCTGCGGGACGGGCGCCCTAACAGGGCTTTTTCACACAGTAAAATCTGTTAGGAAGGCGCGTCGCTGCCGGAGTGCCTGCATGTTCGTGATTTCCAAACTCGTCTGGATCCTGTGCCAGCCTCTGTCGCTCGCCTTCTTTTTCGGCCTCTTGGCGCTGCTTGCAGCACTCCTCCGGCGCCATCGACTGGGCATCGTCTCCTCCGCGCTGTCGGTATCGATCCTTTTCGTCACGCTGTTCACCTCGGCCGGCTCGGTACTGATCGAGACCCTTGAAGACCGCTTCCCCCGCCCCGTCGCCGATCCCGCCACACTCGAATGCATGATCGTCCTCGGCGGCGGATTTGCTACCGAGGTCACCACCGGTCGAGGCGGCTACGATCTCAATGCAGCCGGCGATCGATTCGTCGAGGCGCTCCGGTTGGCGATGAAATATCCCCGCTCGCGCGTTCTGATCTCCGGCGGCGACGGCACCATCACCGGCCATCTCGAAGGCGATGCGATCATAGGCGAGCGGATGTTTACAGCCTTCGGCATCGACAAAGCCCGCCTCATCGAGGACCGCAGCTCGCGGACAACCTACGAAAACGCCGTCAACACCAGGGCGCTGCTGGCCAGCAACGGTCTCAGCAATTGCCTGCTGATCACCTCCGGCTTCCACATGCCGCGCGCAATGGGGATTTTCCGCAAACTCGACATCCCGGTCGTCCCCTGGCCGGTGGACTATCGCTCGGGCGGCAAAGACACACTGGGGCTCGACGCAACCCAGCCATCGCTCAACAGCGAGCTCCTCGGCATTGCCGGACGCGAGTGGATCGGCCTTGCCGGCTACTATCTCACAGGCCGTACCTCCGCCCTCTATCCGGCGCCCTGAGCGCGGAGGTATTCATCGCTTCCAACCTGCTTCGACGCGAAGTGGCCGCTCAGAACGGCCAGTTCTTCGAACCGACGACGCGCTTTTGTGGTGTAGGCTTTGCCGAAACGGTTCTGACGACGCGTTTTGGCTTCTTGGGCACGAAGGTTTTGAAGTCGTTCAAGCCCGGAAAGCGATCTGCATATTCGCGCTTGAGTGCGGCAACCTTGGTGAAATCCTTGCTTCTGCTCGCAAGAACCGCCTCGCCGATGACACCCCCCTCCGTCGGCTCCCACTCGACAGACTGCGCGAAAAGCGGTTGTGCTTCCTTCGTGCCCTTGTCTTTCAGCAGTTTCCAACCGAGCGCCTGCGCGCCAAGGGCAGACTTGGCGGCGAAGACATGGTCCTTGAAGGTCGCAATGTCCTTTTCATTGAGTTGCAGCTTGGAATCCTTGTCGGTCAGTTCACCCGCAACGATCTCGATATATTCCTTGCGTATGTCGTCCGACTTGTCCGCAAAGCGCGATGCCAGGGCCAATGCATCCTGAACCTTGTCCAGGTTTCGCAAGGTCAGGATGACGCCTTCGACATTTTTCATGTCGGGGCCGTAACGCGTGCCGGCAACAAACCAGGCATTGGCTGCCTGCCACTGCTGCTGGCTGTAATAATACCATCCGAACAGGCCCGCATCGGCCGCGGATTTTGCAGACTGGACATAAGCGCCGAAAGCCTGAAGCTCGCTTTCCGTCGGGCTCTGCGCCAGATGATCGCCGCTGGCAAACAATCCCATTTCCTTGCGTAGATTGTCGAAGGTGAAGTTGGCAAACTCGGATGTCCCGTCAGGCCCGATGCGTGCGAACGCCATCAGCGAGTTGGCGCCCGCAGGCGGCAGGAGAGCGCTTGCCTTCTGCATGGTGGCCAGCCGTTCCGGTGCTCCGTCGCACTCGGTCAGGATATACTTGTAGAGGTCGAAGGAACGGGCCATGTCGCCGGTTTTTGCGAGCGCCTCGCCAACCTGCCACATCGTGTTCATTTCGCTGCACGCCAGCAGCTGCGGCTGCTGCTGCGCCGTGGCGACGACCTGGGCCCAGTTGCCCTGCTGGTAGATGCGGTCGATCAGCTTGCGCGTTTCGCCGATCGCCAGCTTGGTCATCAGGTCGTTAGACGGCTTCCATTCCGGATTGCTGCCGGCCAGGCGCGCAATTTCGGCTCGCATGCCGGTGAAATTGCCGGCTCCGTACATATCCCACAAAGGCTGTTCGTTGACGGTCGTCGTTTGTGCACTGAAGAGGTCTTCGGACGCCTCCCAGGTTGGGTAAAGCCCTTTCAGCCGGCGTAGCTCTGCGCCGAGCCGCTTCAGGTCGCGGGTCTTGGCATAGTAGCGCAGCGCCGTGTCATCGACCTTGATCTCCGAGGATCCGGGCTGGGGTCCGGAAACGGTCACGTCTTTTGGAGTACCGGCGACCGATGGGCTACCGACAGGAAACTGCTGCGGCACGGGCGTCCTGACCACCGGGGCAGCCGCTGGCGATGCAGCGCCGGAGGCTGGCGTAAACGGATTTTGACCCGGCTCGACATTGACGATAACCGCCTGCGACTGCTGCGGTTTTGCATCAGGCAGGATGACGGGTTGTACGATTGGCTTCGTCGCCGGAGCCGGCGTAACCGTGTTGGAAACGGCATCCGGCATCACTACAGTTGCGCTTTGTGCCGCTGGGACGACGCTGTTGACCCAGCCAGCCCCGAGGTCCTCGGCGCTTGTGGTCGAGACGTGAGCGAAGTTCGGAAGCAGCAAGAATGCGCAACTGCAAAGCAGGACTGTTGTCATTGAAGATCGGGCAGACATCTTGGATACCTTTCTGCAAGTGCGATGAGACTGAGGAGATGCAAGGTCGATGGATAGTAATCGGTCGGCTGAAAAGCGGCGGCATGTACGGCCGTCTTCTCAGCGCCGAGGCTGCAAGCGACGAGGTCGACGACAGCGCGATATCCAGGATCGGGCAACACGGCGACAGGATCCGCCGTGTCAAGGTCGATGACGGCAGGCTTGCCACCGCTACGCTGCTCAAACGCAGCATTGAATTTCTCGAGAATGTCGGGGTAGTCCCTCGAGAACCAGGCCACATACATCGGCACCCGGATGGCATCCTGGCCGAATTGCGCGGCGTAGCCTGCTGCCGGTTGAGGTGTCCGCCCCTTCAGCGATATCCAGTCGGATGGCAACTCGGCGGGACCGAAACGCGCCATCCTGGTGAGTGACAGGCCGGTCGCGATCAGCTGGGTTGCTGGGAACCCCGCCGAGAGATCGCCAAGCTCCTTGATGGCCGGGTAGACCCAGTAGGAAAGATTGACGACAGGCCCATCCGGCTGTTCGTTGGCGCCGAAGCCCTTCGATCCCGGCAGAAGCGCCTTGCCAAAGCTCGTCTCAATAACCAGCCGGCTGGAGATGGCCTCGGCCACTGCCTTGGCGTCCCGGGCATAGGCTGCGTCCTGCCATTTCTGTGCAGCGCGGGCCAGCGCCCAGCCGATCAGCAGGTCTCCGTCCGTAGCGTTGTTGCCGTCCGTGACCCGTGGGGTCGCATTGGGATCCCATCGCCAGGCCGCCAATCCGTCGCCCCGGACATAGAGATTGGCCTTTGTCCAGTTCCACATGCGATCGAACATGCGGCGATCGCCCGTGGATGCGGCAATCAACATGCCGTATCCCTGCCCTTCGCTGTGGCTTACCCCGCCGGCTCGGGTATCGATCACACGGCCTTCAGGCGTGATGTAGTCGCTCCGGTAGAGAAGCCACGATCCCGTAACCAGGTCGTCCGCGATCAGCCCTTCGTCCTGTCCGTGACTGATGCCCGCCGAGCCGGCCAGGGTCCCGACAATCAACAGGGACCTGACCAGCAGTTTTGCCTTTACCATTTCGGACGCCCCAGCTTCAGCAGCAGGAATGTCGAGGCACCGAGGAGAAGTGCGGCGATGATCTGTGCAAGCGTGTATTCCAGTACGTGGTGGGAAAACCAGCCGGCAACGATCAGCCGCAGATTACCCGCATTCGCAGGCTGGGTCTGAAACAGCGCAACCTTGCTCGGCGCGATCTCGTCGATGACCTGTCCGGTCGTCGAAAATGCCTGCACGGATCCATTCAGCCGGGTCCAGGTCGACCGGTCCATGATGGCATCGACGGTTGCCGTCAGCCCCTGTTCGGATGGCGATGCGACAACAGTCCAGACGCCGGCAGCGCCCTTCATGTCTTTCTGTGCAATCAGCAAGGCGGTTTCCGCCTTGGGCTGGTAGCGGACTTCTTCCGGCTGGCCCATGGCCGAGACTTCATGGCGCAGCTTGTCGATCTGCGCCCCGACGCGATCTGTCAGGACAGTCTTGATCTGACCGACATATCCCAGCATTTGCCCGGTGACGTCGCCATCGGTGCCTGTGGCCGGCGCTGTGTCTTTGGTATCGCGGAACGAAAGAGCAGACGCGACCTCTTGCGTCGGCGCATTGATGGCCGGTCCCGGGCTTGTAATGCGGGTCGAAAGATCGAGGCCCGTCGGCGTCACAACATCGGAAGGAAGCTGGCTGAACGTCCCGAACGCCATGACATTCGGCTGATGAAGATCCGGTACCGTGGCGGTGACGTTGACCGGCAGTATGTGGCCGGACGAATAAGCCATCTTGGCCATGAACGAAGCGGCGGCACTGAGCGCGGTCGAGTTGAGGTTCGGTACATAAAGCGCGATCGGCGCACTGCCCACCCGCTCGTCGAAGGCACTGCCGGAGACCAGGGCGGCAATATCCGGATAGCGGCCGACGCGGGCGAATTGCGGAACCTCGAGGAAGCTCTTGCCGAGCACCAGCAGGCGCGGACGGTCTTCTCCCCCCTTGCCGACGGGGTCGCAGGTCACGTCGGCAGGAACGGGAAGCCGGGCTTCGAACTGGATGGTGTTCTCGCCGGGACGAAGCTTGCTGAGCGGCACCGGAAGACGCTGGTCGTCGATCAGGCCGCTGCGACTGGAACCGAGATTGATATCGGCGACCGTCTCGTCGTTTGCCCGGACGATCAGTTCCGCATCGCGCGAAAGATTTGCGGCATACTGTGCGCTCAGGTGCAGGACGAGGGAGCCATAGTCGCCGGGATAGAAATCCGACGGCATCGAAAAGTTGATCTGCTGCTTGTAGAGACGGCCCGAAAATGGTTCGGCAATCAGGCCGAGGTTACGCAAGGGCACTGTCGAGCCCGGCGAAAGCAGGCGACCCTTGCTGTTGGCCAGCGCCCTCAGCCCCTGTGGGGTCCCGTCCGACTGACCCTTTTCCGCCTCGGCCTTGAGGATTTCAAGCGATGCATCGACATCGGCTGCGGTCCGGCCCGTGACCACGAGGGTCTGACCCTTGCCGTGTCCGGCCGGCAGCACGTTGATACCGTCCTTGAGGATTGAATCTGCCTGCTGGCCGAGAATTTCGGCAACGGTGCCCCGGGTTCCGACGACGACGCCGATGCTGCGGTCATCCGCCGCCTGCTGGCCGATCGATACCGCAGGACGGTCGAAATTGCCGATGATCGTCAAGGCTTCGATCGCCGTGATGGTGCGATTGTAGTCGGTACCGGTTGCGCCGGGGGCGATCGAGCCCTGGATGGCGGTGCGACCATCGATCATGCCGCCGCGGGCGATCAGATCCGGCATCGTGTCGCCCATCAGCCTGCCGCCTTCGGAAAATACAAATCCGCTGCGCTCTGGATCGATCTGCGTCCACAATTCGTAAGTTGCATCGATCGAGCAATCGACGCGGTGCTTCTGGTCCACAAGGATGGAGACGGCATTGTAGCCTGGCTGGATGACGCCGTTCGGCACCTTCATCTCGACGCGATACGGTGCGCCTGACTGCAGCTTGATGGAACCGACATCCTGGTCGTTGACGAAAACGCGCATGGAGGAGTTTTCCGGCGCAGCGGAAATTGCCGTCTGCATCCAGAGAACAAGTTTCGCAGAGCCTGCGATTTCCGAGGGAAGCGCATAGAACGGATATTCGTTGCTGGTGCTTTCCCCGTTGAAGAACATCCCGCGGCGGTCGGCGCCAATGCGGCGAAGGTTACGGTCGTCGGTTTCAACGGACATCTTGTCCGAGGAATGGGCGGCAGGTGCGGTGCCCAGCGAAAAAGCCTGTTGCGAATGGGCGAGCGAGGCGTCGCAAACCACGGCGAACGCAGCGCCGGCAAGGGCGAGCTTGTAACGAGCGAGGGAGTTCATTTCGCACCTTCCTTGAGGTTTGTTTCGACGAAAGATTTGGCCACGTTGTTGTTGGCGGGAGCTTTGTCCTGCGACGGCTGGCGACGGGCCCCTGCCGAACCGCCGACCATCGCCCATCCGAGAGCCTTGATCGGGCTGGTCACTGCCCAGCGCATCAGCACGGCCGTTGCGACGATGATGTTGCGTCGTTTTTGTCTGCTCGACCGGTTCGCACGTACATCGCTGAGATCGCTGAGGATCAATTCTGCGATGACCGGGTAGTGGTGCGGTTCCGGATCGAATTTCAGCGTCAGAACCTGCTGGTCGAGCGCCGGCTGGGCGGCGACGGTGATCGGCATGGATATGACGATCATGCCTGAACTTGGCTTGACCACCGAAAGCCTGCCGTAGTCGCCCTTGCGCATGGCCTGGGCGACGCCCTTCGGCAAGGTGACAGTGGCGCCGGCAGACGAGGCCTTGTTGACAACGCCGTGGATGGTGGCCTGGGCAAAGGTCAGTTCGACGTTGACCTTGGACGGCAGTTCGATGCCGGAAACATCGTTGCGACGTTCGGTGATGACGCCAAGCGCAGCACCGGCAATGATGAGATTGAGCAGGTTCCACGCGCCGACGATCAGCAGCAGATTGCCGATTTCAGGCTCGGTATTGTAGCGATAGGCGGAGAAGGCGAGCGTACCGGCGAGGATGGCGAAGATCACGAAATAGGGCAGCGAAAGTTCGGAAAGGCGCTCGCCCGTCGTGTTCTGGCCCTTTGCCGTCACGTTGAAGGTTGGCCTGCGCGGATGGAGCACGACGCCGACGATGGCACGGAAAAGATAGACCGACTGCAGATATTCATAGAGTTCGGAAATCCAGGGCCAGCGAACGCTGCCGTAGAGATAATTGCGAATCAGTTCGCTGACGATGAGATAGGTGATCGTGTGGGCGATGAAGTCCTCGGATGAGGCAACGAAGATCTTCATGTTGAGCAGAATGAAGAGCAGCGGTGCGATGACGAAGACTGCGCGGACAAAGGGAAAGAACCAGAAGAGGGCACTGGACAGGTAGCAGATGCGCTGGGCGAAGCTCAGTCCGCTTTTCAGCAGCGGGTTCTTCAGCAGCAGGATCTGGACCATGCCACTGCACCACCGGGTGCGCTGTCCAATAAAGCTGGAGAAGGTTTCGGGCTGGAGGCCGGACACCAGCGGCTTGTCCACATAGACGCTGTTCCAACCACGCGAATGCAATTCGAGCGCGGTCTCGCAGTCTTCCGTGATGGTGATACCGGAGAAGCCGCCGACTTCTTCCAGGGCTTCGCGACGAAGAACCGCCGCCGAACCGCAGAAAAACGAGGCATTCCAGCGATCGAGGCCCTTCTGGATCTTTCCGTAGAACATCTCGTTCTCGGAAGGCATCGTCTTGAAGGTATTGAGATTGTGCTCGACCGGATCGGGGTTCGAGAAGAAGTGCGGCGTCTGCACCAGGAACAGGTTCTCGTCTTTGGCGAAATAGCCAACGGTCTCGAGCAGGAAATTACGTTCCGGCGCATGATCGGCGTCGAAGACGACGATCAGTTCGCCATGGGTGTTCATTAGTCCGGCGTTCAGGTTGCCGGCCTTGGCATGGACGTTTTCAGCGCGCGTCATGTAGGTCACGCCGAGATCGGCACAGAGATCCTTGAGCATGGCGGCTCTGACTTTCGCAGCCTCGGCGACATCGGCATTGTCGGAAAACCGCTTCTGTTCAGTGCCACCATCGTCAAGCAGGAAAACCTTCAGCTTGTCCTGCGGATAATACATGGCTTTTGCAGCCGAGAGCGTCAGCGCCAGGATATCGCTGCTCTCGTTGTAGGAGGGCACGAAGACGTCGACGCTCGGGGCATCCTCGTCGCTCAGCCGTGGCGCATCTTCGCGCTCCAATGGATCAGAAATAACAAAGAGGCTGATAGCGAGCATAACGACGCAGTACATCTCGGCGAGATAAAGTATAATTGCCGGAAAGAAAGAGTACAGATCATCTATGGAGGGAAGTGTACTTGTCGTACGCCAGTATGCGTACCTCAAAATGACGATTGAACCCAAAGCCAAGAAAATGTGGCGCCAGATCCCATCCAGCTTCAAAAGGCTGATGACCAAGAGAACAACAATGATGCTCACAGAAAGAAAAAGCTGCACCGAGTTACCCAACGGCTGGGTAATAAGGAATGCAGCAAACAATGCACTCAGCATCCATAGAAAAAATGTCGCAATCTTACTCATTACGCCGCCTCATATGTTAACAAGTTGTTTGTGTTAACAAATGATTGACCAGAATAATCGATCCTTCAACAGGAAATTATCGATTAAAAATTATAGCGATTTTTACTAAAATACCGCATTAGAATATGCGTCGCATAAACCGCCATAAAAAATGAAATTTTACTAATTTAGGCGTATTTTTGGATGAAAATTTTTAATTGGAAGCCACTTTCTCGATAATGCTATTTTATAAAAGTAGTTAATTCCAATGGTTGTTTTGGCTCAAAATCACACGAAAAAAGATAGTTGCAGCACAATAGTTTTTCCCGCGCCCAGCAGAACCAAATTTATCACTGAGATCAGCTATGAATTGCGGCTCAAAATGACTGCCTTTCTACTAATCTTTTGCCGCTTTAATAAGCATTTATATTTTTAGAATAGGCCCATTAAACAACCGCTCATATATCCGGACTCTGCCATCCAAGAGTTAAACAAGCACCAATGATCCTGGCTCACCTCCAAGTCCGGAGTTATTTCGTAAGGCAAATATAAAAATTTTAGGATCGGCACGCTTCTTTTGATTGGGGCAATCGCTCGAAAATAAAACGGCCCAACGCCATCCCTACCGCTTTAGCGTTCATCTCTCGGCATCAAAAAGGCAGCGTCACATGTCTGCTCTTCTTCTCAAAAAGCAGTTGAACATATCGAACTACGATGACGATATCAGCCTTGCTTTCTTGCCCGTCGCCGCCGGCTTTGCAGCCTCGCATTCCTGTGATCAAAGACCCGCTCCGGCAGTAAACAGAAAGTATCGTCTTCACGGCCTGAGGTTTCGTCCTTGACGGCTTATCAAGGACACAGCAGAGACTTTAAGGTTAATCGACCCTGTATGTTCGTAAGTTAAAATAAAATTATTCTTCATTTTAGTCATCTAGAAGGTTCTTAAATAATTTTACGAATTATGGCGCAAGCGACGGGTCGTTATCATGAAAAATATCTCGATTATTGGAAAATTCCTGTCCATCATGGCGTTGTTTGGCGTCTTTGCCATCGGGGTGGCGAGTTATGCTGCCTTCCAGATCAAGGCAACCGATACGGCCTACAGTAATCTTCTGGATCACGAGACAATTGCTGCGCTGTACTCCGCTCGCGCAAACAGAGCCCTGCAGGGCTCACGCGCTGCAATCGGCGACTTGCTGATAGCCCGGTCGGATGAAGCCAACGCGAAGGCTTCGAAGGAATTCCAGACCCAACATGATAATTTTATCAAATACATGGATCTGGCGATCGCAGCCCTGCCTTCATACAAGGACGCGCCGTCCCTCAAGGCGGATAGCCTGGCGTTGATCGATAACACCTGCGGCAACACGGTTGCTCTCGCCAAGAAATCGACGACGGCGGACGATATTTCGGCAAGCCAGGAAGTATTCCTGAAGGAATGCCAGCCAGGTTTCGCAACCTTGTTGCCGCGTTTCACGCAAATGGTGGACACGATCTCTGCTGCAAGCAGCCAGAACAGCGACGACCTCACCGTGTCGTCCAATCACACGGCAGTTCTCACCATCGTCGGTGTTGTCGGCGGACTTCTGGTTGTCCTTACGATTGGCTTCTTTGCAATCCGTTCGTGGCTTGTGATGCCGATCCGGGGCCTCGCCGAGACGATGGGGACGCTCGCCGGTGGCGATCTGTCTGCGAACGTTGCCGGTACCGAGCGCCGTGACGAAGTCGGAACGATGGCTAAGGCCGTTCAGGTCTTCAAGGACAACGGTCTGCGCAGCCTCCAGCTGGAGCAGGAAGCAGCCACTGTCCGTAACACAAGCGAAGCCGAACGTGCCCGCACTGCAGAGGCGGACCAGAGGCGTGCGAGCGAGATGGCTCAGGCTACGTCCGGTCTTGGCGAAGGCTTGCAGCATCTCTCCAGCGGCGACCTCACCTTCCAGCTCAACGAACCGTTTGCGGCTGCCTTCGAAGGCTTGCGGTCGGACTTCAACAACACGGTCGAACGCCTCCGCGAGACACTTTCGTCCGTGAGCCAAGCAACCGGCTCGATCGACAGCGGTTCCCGCGAGCTTAGCCAGAGTGCCAACGATCTTTCCAAGCGGACCGAGCAGCAGGCTGCGGCCCTTGAAGAAACTGCAGCAGCCCTCGACCAGATCACCACCAATGTCGCGAATTCCTCCAAGCGCGCCGAAGAAGCCCGCTCGGTGGCAATCGAGGCCAACCAGTCAGCCCGTCAATCCGGAGAGGTTGTCTCCAATGCTGTCGATGCCATGCAGCGGATCGAGCAATCCTCCACCCAGATCTCAAACATCATCGGCGTCATCGACGAAATTGCCTTCCAGACAAACCTTCTCGCCCTGAATGCAGGCGTCGAGGCCGCACGTGCCGGCGAGGCCGGCAAGGGTTTTGCTGTTGTCGCGCAGGAAGTGCGTGAACTGGCTCAACGCTCAGCGCAGGCAGCAAAGGAAATCAAGGGTCTGATCCGCAATTCGGCAACCGAAGTCGAAAGCGGCGTCAAACTGGTGACCGCCACTGGCGAAGCCCTCAAGATCATCGAAGGCCAGGTCATTTCGATCAACACCCAACTCGACGCTATCGCAACGTCCTCGCGGGAACAGTCGATCGGACTTGCCGAAGTCAACACGGCCGTCAACCAGATGGACCAGGTTACCCAGCAAAACGCGGCGATGGTCGAGGAAGCCACGGCGGCCAGCGTCTCGCTAGCAGACGAGTCCGACAAGCTTCGCCAGTTGATCAGCCAGTTCCAGCTCGGACGCAGCGCTCCATCCACGACAAGCACCAAAAGCAGAATCACCAGCCATGCTCCAACCCCGATCCACGCAGGGCAGAAGCCTGTGGCCTCCCCGGCAAGGCGCATGGTAGGCCAGGTCGCAAAAGCTTTCGGCCTCAACACCGCCGCCAAAGCCGAAAGCTGGGAAGAGTTCTGAGCCCAAACGTAAGAGCATGTCAGCCACTCCGAAGGGCCCGTATCACCGATACGGGCCCTTCGCGTTTCATCTCTCCACCCGCGCCACCATAAAGGCGTCGTGTTACGGTGCGCAAAAGCCGCTTTGATCGCAGTCACGGCAGCCTTGGGCTGCTTTCGTCTTGTTGGGGTGCGGGAAGATCTCTCCCTCGAGCGCGTCACTCGACGACAGCAATGCGCGGCATTCAGGTTGCAGTCGAATGCCTGCCGCCTTCAGCCAAGCCGATCCACGCGACAGTCACGACGATGGTAGAATAAATACGGACTGGTGATGAGGGCCCCAAGCCAGAAACGGCTCTGCCGGCGATGCTCGGCCGGCGGGACTGCTAGTTGGGCACCGCGGCAAATAACGACATGGCGAGCCAGAAGCCCGGGAAGGACCGAAGCGAGGTTGAGATAGCCGAGGCGCGGCATCGCCTGCAGTTATCACCATAACGTCGAGAGACCTGGTGGTGCCGCGAGCAGTGAAGCAAGTGTCCTGCCGATGTTTGCAGGTTTAGGTTTTTCGAGCGGAACGCTCTCAGGGTGGCATCGGCAGCGGCGGTTAACCGGGCATGAGCAGGGTCAATCGGTTTCAAGCCCGGCTTTGCCTGAGGCGTGCCGCTGGTTAACTCGGTCACCCAAGCTCCGGATGCGCTTTGGCGCTGCATGTAGCGGAAGTGGGCGCAGAGCTCACCACTTGAAATGCTATTCACCCGGCTGAAGAACTTTTGATGACGGGCGAGTGTCGGCCATCTACTTCGAAGAATGCAGCACGGATCGTGCAAGGAATTGTTCCCCGATAACCTCTGGGCAAGCTCGCCCGGCCTCGATAGCCGGGCGACTGCCTGGGGTTACGATGCCAGGGCGAAGGGTTGGTGGCCGTGGGAGCGTTGGGTGCGGAAGCGGCCGATCATGTTGGCGAGATTTTCCGTTTCCTGGCTCAGGCCTTGGGCTGCGGCGGTCGTTTCTTCCACCATGGCGGCGTTTTGCTGGGTGACCTTGTCCATCTGGTCCGCTGCGGCAGAAACTTCGCGGAGGCTGGAGGCCTGTTCGCGTGCGCTCGTCGCAATTTCACCCACGGTTCCGCTCATCGCGACGACCTGCTGGACGATTTCCCGAAGCGAAACGCCGGACTGGCTGACGAGATTGACACCCGTGGCCACCTGCGTCGACGAGGCGGAAATCAAAGTCTTGATCTCCTTTGCAGCGCTGGCGGAGCGTTGGGCGAGCTCGCGGACTTCCTGTGCGACGACAGCAAAGCCCTTGCCGGCCTCACCGGCGCGCGCTGCCTCGACACCGGCGTTCAGCGCAAGCAGGTTGGTCTGGAAGGCGATTTCGTCGATAACGCTGATGATATTGCCGATCTTCGACGAGGAAGCCTGGATTTCCGTCATGGCCTCGATGGCGCTTGCGACGATCTCGCCACCCTTCTCGGCGTTGATACGGGCGGTCGCAACTGTCTTCTGTGCAAGGCTTGCACCCTCCGCAGTTCCGTTCACGCCACGCGTCACGTCTCCGAGTGCAGCAACGGTCTCCTCGAGCGAGGCTGCCTGTTGCTCTGTTCGCCGTGCGAGATCATTCGAGGCCGTGGAGATTTCGCTCAGTCCGGAGCGGATCGTGCTGACGGCATGGATGACCGACTGGATTGCCTCTGCAAGAGATGCGACGGAGTTGTTGAAATGGTCGCGGATCGTCTCGTAGCGGGCATCCACCGCGCCGACGCGGACAGTCAGATCGCCTTGCGACAGCGCGTCGAGCCCGGCCGAAATCTGCTGGAAAGCGTGCTCCATGGAGCGTGCGTCCGACAGACGCTCGGATTCCTGACGGAGCCTTTCGTCTTCCGCTGCAATGCGGCTGCGCTCGGCGTTTGCTTCCGCGATCAGCTTGGCGCGGCCGGTCTCCTGGAAGATTTTCAGCGATCGCGCCATGGCGCCTAGCTCGTGCTGGTATTCCGTGCCTTCGACGGCGATGGTATCGTCGCCGCGTGCCAGCCTCTCCATGGCAAGCGCCATGCTGCGCACTGCCGCAGAGATGAGGCGGCCGATGGCGTAGGAGAGAACCAACCCAACGAGAATGAGCATCGCGCTGATGACCAGCGTCTTCGTCGTGGCGGATTGCACGGTGCTTTCCACCGAGCCGTCCAGCGCCGTTTGCGAGTTGGTGATCGTTGACTGCAGGCTTTTGAAACCACTGGCAATTTTCGGAGCAAGGACATCGAGCTCGCTTTGCCGGATCGCGTTGCTTGCGAGCAGTACATCCTTCACGTCGCCGAGACGGGCGGTGTAGTTTTGCATAAGGCGGGCTGCCCCGGCGATGCGCTTTTGCTGCAATTCGTTGGGCGCGATTTTTCCGAGCGCCGTATTGCGGTCGACCGCCTCCTTCAGCGCAGCCTGTGCACTTTCATAGGCCTGGAGATCGTCGGCGTGGACGAAGCGTTCGGAGAAATAGAGGCTTCGGTTGAATGCCTCCAGAGCGTCGCCCGCCAGATGAAGGGTGCTGACGTCACCCTGTCTCCACGCGCTGCGCATCACGTCGTTCAGCGCTATGCTCGTCCATGGTCCGAACTGGGTGACTTTGCCGATCAGCGCGTCTCGCTTGGTGTGGAGTGCGACGATCTTTTCGAAGGCCTGGCTGTAGGTGCCGATCTCCGCGCGGATCTCGACCATCTGCTGCTGCAGTTCCTGGTTGCCGGACAGACGCGGGTCGTCAAGCGAAAATGCCTTCACGCCTTCCTTGAAAGACTGGACGACGTCGGCGCTGGGATTAGTACGGAAGCTTTCTGCGGCCAGCTGGATTTCGTGCAGCCTGTTGCTGTAGTCCGAGACCGCGACGCTCTGTCCGGCGGTGGCGCGGTAGGAAGTGAACATCGAAGCGAGACCGCTCATGCCGTTGATCGCGCTCAGCGACAATACGCTCATCAGCAGGATAAGAGGCAGGAAGCCAACGGTAATTTGGGTCCGGATACCCAATTTTTTCCAGATTTTCATGTGATTGATCCTTGGCTCTCTTACTGGCTCTTAGGCAGATATTTGGCGACGTTGTCGGCGGTCACGAGTTCGAACGGGATGTAGATTGTCTTCGGCACGCTCTCGCCCTTTATCAGTTTCAGCGCCGCGTCCACCGATCCTGAACCCTGCCCTGCCGCGTTTTGCAGGATCGTAACGTCCAGATCACCGCGCACGATGGCGGCCAGTGCGTCATCGGTGGCATCGACCCCGGCGACCACCACTTTGTTCATCGGCACGTTGGCCTTCTTCAAGGCCTTGATTGCTCCCAGAGCCATCTCGTCGTTGTTCGCAATCACCGCATCGAACTTGACGCCGGCAGTCAGCCATTCCTGCATTTGAAATTCGGCAAGCTGCGGCGACCAGTTTGCGGCCTGCCGCTCGACGACATGGATCTGCTTGCAGTCATCCGTCGCCAGCACTTCGGCAACATCTTCCGTCCGCTTGCGAGCAGCCGCATGGAACAGCTCCCCCATCAGGATGACCACATTGCCCTTGCCATGCAGTTGCCGGCACACTTCCTTTGTCTGGAGCGTGCCGGAATCTTTCTCGTCCGAGGCGACGAGGGTCTGCTTCTCCGGGAGTTCGGCGAGGTTGGCTGGCTCGTTGTTGACGTAGACCAGCGGAATTTTTGCATCGCTGGCGATCTTGGAAAGTTCGGCACCCATGTCACCGTCAGCGGGACCGACGATCAACGCGTCGACCTTGTCCGCGACGAATTTTTTGACGGTTTCCATCTGCTTTGCGGCATCGCCACCGGCGCTTTCCATCGTGATCTTGACCCCGGGGATCTTTGCACCGTGATCGGTGATGCCGGCGGCAAGCGCAGTCTGGAACTTGTCCATATTGGCCATGGAGACACCGATGGTCTCAGCCGAGGCGGCACTGGAATAGAGACAAGCTATAGTTAGGATGAGGCGAATTTTACACATGTGAATCACCAGTTGCGACGTTCTTTTCCGCACACTGGTTCAAATTATTTAAGTAAATGTTGATTTCAATTTTTAACGAACTTGAAACTTATGTTATAAAAATAACAAACGACTTCGTGGTTGTAGTTTCATGATAAAAGTCAATTTTTGAAGAGAATTATTACCATGAAGAATTATAAAAATTACAAATTATACGCCTCCATAGATTCATTACTGAATACATAAAGACGGATACTAACTATCTCTTACAGTAAGCATCAGGAAAGGCGTCAAATCATCTGCAAAATTTGGGGCGCCTTCGTGTTTCGGCGCCTATATCTACAACAAAAGAGATCCGGCGCATAACGCAGACCGGATTGCGGCGCTCACACCAGGCTGCCGCATTCCACTCCTGAAACGGTATAGTCTGCGGCAGGCACCCGGGGCGATCATCGTTTGAGGTTGGCCTTGGCGAGGTCCACGAGCTGGTTCGCTCTTCCGTCCAGCACGGCTGCCATCATGAAGAGACCAAAATTGAAGGCCTCGCCGAACGTCGTCTTCGGTGGCATCACAAGCTCCTGCCGGGCGCTGACCACGTCGACGAGCACCGGACCGTCATGGGCCAGCGCCTCCCGCAACGCTGCTTCGAGATCCAGCGGCCTCTCCACCCGGATACCCTTTATGCCCATGGCTTCAGCCATCGCCGCAAAGTTGGGGTTCTTGAGGTCACAGCCTACATCGAGGAACCCGCCCGCCTTCATTTCCATCTCGACAAAGCCGAGCGTACCGTTGTTGAGGACGATGACTTTGACAGGCAGCTGCATCTGGGTAAGGGTGATGAAGTCGCCCATCATCATGGTGAAGCCGCCATCCCCCGACATCGAGATGACCTGGCGTTCTGGGAAAGCTGACTGGGCACCGATGGAATGCAGCAGGGCGTTTGCCATCGAGCCGTGGTTGAAGGAGCCGACCAGCCGGCGCTTGCCGTTCATCTTGAGATAGCGAGCCGTCCAGGCAATCGGGGTTCCCACGTCGCAGGTGAAAATGGCGTCTTCAGCCGCCAGTTCGCTGACCAACCGCGTCAGATATTGCGGATGGATTGTGCCGCTTTCCGGATCTGGCACCGCCAGCGCATCGAGCTCCTTGCGCGCCTTCGCGTAGTGGGCAAGCGCATTGTCGAGAAAGCGGCGGTCGGTCTTTTCCGTCAGATGGGGCATCAGCAGCCTCAAGGTCGACGCGACATCGCCCAGTATGCCGACATCCAGCCTGCAGCGGTTGCCCAGCGCTTCCGGCCGGACATCGACCTGCGCGATCAGCGCCTTTTCGGGATAGAACTGACGGTAGGGGAAATCGGTGCCGAGCAGAAGCAATGCATCGCACTCCTTCATCGCAGCGTAGCCCGAGGAGAAGCCGACGAGGCCGGTCATGCCGACATCGTAGGGGTTGTCATACTCCAGATATTCCTTGCCCCGGAGCGAGTGGATGATCGGAGCTTTCAGCCGGGCTGCAAGCTCGACGACCTCGTCATGCAGCCCGGCGCACCCCGCGCCGCACATCAAAGCCACCTTTTTCGAGGAATTCAGGATTTCCACGAGCTTGGCGACCTCCGACGCGTCGGGGATCACCTTCGGCATCTTCGGCGTGAGCCACGCCGGCACGACTGCCTTGGTCTGCTTCAGGGCGACGTCCCCCGGAATGACGACGACTGCCACGCCTTTCCTGCCAACCGCCACCCTCATCGCCCGGGCAAGGATCTGCGGAAGCTGGTCGGGATTCGATACCAGCTCAACATAGTGGCTGCATTCCTTGAACAGATGCTCGGGATGCGTTGCCTGGAAGTAATCGATACCGATTTCCGAGCTCGGGATATGCGCTGCAATTGCGAGCACCGGCACCCCGCTGCGGTGGCAGTCGAAAAGGCCGTTTATGAGGTGCAAGTTGCCGGGGCCGCAGCTGCCTGCGCAAACGGCGAGTTCGCCGGTCAGATGCGCCTCGGCACCGGCTGCGAATGCAGCACCTTCCTCATGACGGACGTGCACCCAGTCGATCGTCTTCAGGCGCCTGAGAGAATCGGTAAAGCCGTTCAGGGAATCGCCGACAACGCCGTAGATGCGCTTCACCCCCTGCTGCTGGAGGGCCTCTGCGATGTAATCGGCCACCGTTCTTGACATCGAACTCTCCTGTCTGGTTTCAAAATAACCTAGGCGGGTTCCGCTGGACGGCAAGGCAGCTCGCACGCGCGTAAAACGCATATCGGGGATGCATTATAGCCAGGAACCCCAAGCTCAGGCTTGCCCGGGCTGCGGCCGGCAAGTCGGTCAGAAGAAAGCGCCGGCCGTTTGGGGCGAGCCTTCGAGCGCATGCCCCATGAATTCCAGCGCGCCTTTCAGCGTATCGCGACGGATCGGGCCGCCGAGGCAGACGCGAACGGCTTCCTCGGCCGGACCGTCGACGGTGAATGCATCGCTGGCAACGACGCCGATGCCGGACGAGCGCATATGTGTCCCGAACGTCGAACGTGTCCATCCCCCGATGAGCGGAAGCCATATGTTGAAACTGATGGGATCGCTCTTGTAGCTCCCAGGCGGCAGGAGTTCCGCGACAAGCGCCTGGCGGGCTGCGGCCTCGCTGCGGATGAAGCGAAGGATGCTGTCGGCTGTCCCGTCCTCGATCCAGCGTGTGGCAAGGGCGGCAGACAACGGCGACGCCATGACGCTTGCGGCACGCATGGCACTGGCGAAGGGCCAGGCAGCCTTGGTATCGGGCACGACGACATAGGCAAGACGAAGGCCGGCGCCGATGCACTTTGCCAATCCGCCGATATGCCATGTGAGATCCGGCGCCATGGCGGCAAGGGGTGCCGGACTGTGCAGGGGAATGAACCCGTAGGCATCGTCCTCGACGATCGGGACATGGTATTTGCGAGCAACCGCGCAGATTTCCTCCCGACGCTTCTCGGGGATGGTCAGCGTCATCGGATTTTGCAGCGTGGGATTGAGATACAGCGCCTTCGGCTTGCCGGTCTTGCAGACCTCAGCGAATGCGGCAGGAATAATGCCCAGCTCGTCCATTGGCAGGCCGACCAGATTGAGGCGCAGCTGGGCTGCGATCGAACGCATGCCGGGATAGGTGATGTTTTCCGAAAGCACCGTTTCGCCCGACTTGGCGAGAAGCCCGAAAATCGCCAGAAGAGCCGGATGTGCTCCGGGCGTTACGAAGATTCGCTCCTGGGACGGCACAAGACCGCGCCGACTAAGCCAAGACGCCGCCGCTTCCTTGTCGATCCCGGCACCTCCGAAACCTTGATAGCGCAACAGCGGGATCAGGTTGGTGGCAACAGCGGAAAGCCCTTCCTGCATGCGGGCGAGAAGAGCCGGATCTTCCGGCTCCGGCGGCATGTTCATCGAGAAATCGACGACGGATGTGCGCCGGCTATCGAGCGCGGCATCGGCGATGAACCCGCGCCGTTCTTTTTCCCGTCCACCCGTCACAAAGGTCCCGCGTCCCACATGGGTTGTGACAAGACCGCGCTTCTGCGCCTCGACATAACCGCGCGCCACCGTCGTGAAATCCATGGAAAGCTGTTTTGCGAGTTCGCGTTGCGGCGGCAGCCTGTCGCCGACCAGAAGCTTGCCGCTCCTCAGATCCATTTCGATGACGTCGGCGATCACCATATAGCGGGGACCGTTGCTGCGGGAGAGATCTGGAAGCCAGGTTTTCATGGATGCTCGTCGTATTGCATGATTGACTGCAGATTGTTGCTTTCCCTATCCGCCGTGTCAACCACACCAGCCACGTAAAAATGTAATTATATCGCACGTAGCCCCTTCCAGTCTCGCGCCCGCGACGCCTCAAGCTTTTAGTGACTGTATATTGACTGCACCAAAAGTAGTTCGATAAGCACGGATTTTTGGCAGACGATTGCCTTGGATATGACGAGGCAATCGCTCGGATTGACAAGTTGACTGGTTTATTGACTGCAATTTTGGCCCTTTTGAACGTATATTAGGCATAAAGCGTACTGGCACGTCCTTTGCAAATGAAAGATGGCGCCCATCGCAGGGCCGACGTCAAAACAGGAGCCAAACATGCCAGCAATCACAGCACCGGCCCACGCCGACGGAGACTTTTTCGTCGATTACGAAGAGAAGGTTTTTGAGGACATCCAGGCCAACGAGGGCGAAAAAGCGCTCGTCACCTTCCACACCGTCGCCTTCGAAGGGTCCATCGGCCTCGTCAACCTGCTGCAGGCCAAACGCCTGAAGCGCAAGGGCTACGACACGTCCATTCTGCTCTACGGCCCGGGCGTGACGCTCGGCATCCAGCGCGGCTTCCCCAAGCTCGGCGCCGAAGCTTTTCCGGGGCACCTCAATTTCAATAACCAGATCAAGGGCTTCCTCGAGGAAGGCGGCAAGGTCTATGCCTGCCGTTTCGCGCTGCAGGCCCTTTATGGCCACGGAGAGCCGGCACTGATCCCGGGGATCACGCCCATCAGTCCGCTGGATGTGCTCGACCTGATGTTGATCCACCGGCGCGCCGGCGCGGTCATTCTCGACACCTGGACGCTCTGACCCAGCAAGCGCTGCCGATCTCGGCAGTCCATCCCGGGAGGCGGATCGCCTTCGCCTCCTTCCCTCAATCCAAGGAATTCGTCATGGAGAAAAGCAGAACTGTCCGGGCAGCAGCCGCGCAGATTGCACCGGACCTGACCTCGCGGGACAAGACGCTCGCCCGCGTGCTGGAAACGATCCGCGATGCCGCCTCGAAGGGCGCCGAACTGATCGTCTTTCCCGAGACGTTCGTCCCTTGGTATCCCTATTTTTCCTTCGTCCTACCGCCAGTCCTGTCCGGTCGTGAGCATATCCGGCTCTACGAGGAAGCCGTTACGGTTCCGAGCCCCGCAACGGATGCGGTTGCCTCGGCCGCGCGCGAGCACGGCATCGTCGTCGCTCTCGGCGTCAACGAGCGGGATCGGGGCACGCTCTACAATACGCAGCTGGTGTTCGACGCAGATGGCACCCTCATTCTGAAGAGACGCAAGATCACCCCGACCTTCCACGAGCGGATGATATGGGGACAAGGCGATGGGTCCGGCCTGAAGGTCGTGGACAGCAGCATCGGTCGTGTTGGCGCGCTGGCCTGCTGGGAGCATTACAATCCGCTCGCCCGCTACGCGCTGATGGCCCAGCACGAGGAAATTCACATCGCGCAATTTCCGGGTTCCATGGTCGGCCCGATCTTTGCCGACCAGATGGAGGTGACCATCCGTCACCACGCGCTGGAAAGCGGCTGTTTCGTCGTGAATTCCACCGGCTGGCTGTCAGACGAACAGATCGCCTCGATCACACCGGACGAAGGTCTGCAGAAAGCACTGCGCGGTGGCTGCATGACGGCGATTATATCACCCGAGGGCAAGCACCTCGCTCCGCCGATTACGGAGGGTGAAGGCATCCTGATTGCCGATCTCGACATGAGCCTGATCGTCAAGCGCAAGCGAATGATGGACTCGGTCGGTCACTACGCGCGCCCCGAGCTGCTGCATCTGGTGATCGACGATCGGCCCGCTTCCCCCATGGTCACCTCATATCTTTCTCTCGAAACCGCACCGGCAAGGAGCACGATCGATGAACACCACACCTCAGCTTTCGACGGAAACCCTGATCAACGAGCTGCAGTCGTTCGGCGCCAGGCTGGTTGATCCGAAGGCCGGTCACGAAAGCCGTCGCGGTGGCGCCGGTCCTTCCGACCATAAGGCGCTGACGATCGACGGAATGACGGTGATGGTCCCCGTGCACACCGCGCCGGCGTTCGAAAGCCCCTATCTCGTGGAAAAGCCGGATGAGACCGGAAACAGCCGCATCAGTCGCGATGGCGTTGTCATCGGCGAGGTGTCCTTTCCGCTGCGTCCACGTTTCTACGATTTGTCGACGGCAGACGGCGTCCCCTACTCGCAGATCGCCGTACTTCATGGACGCGACGTGCTGGCGACAACCGTGCTGCAGACCTGCATTCGCTACCAGAGCCGGACGAAAACCTGTCAGTTCTGCGCCATTGGCCAGTCACTCGCGGCAGGCCGCACCGTCGCCCACAAGACCCCGGCGCAACTGGCCGAGGTCGCAAGGGCCGCCGTCGAGCTCGATGGCGTCAAGCACATGGTGATGACGACCGGCACGCCGAAAGGCGACGACCGCGGTGCTGCGGTGCTTGCGGAAAGCGCCCGCGCCATCAAGGCCGCAGTCGATATTCCGATCCAGGCTCAATGCGAACCGCCGGAAGACGACATCTGGTTTTCGCGCATGAAGGACGCCGGCGTCGATGCGCTCGGCATGCATCTGGAAGTCGTCACACCCGAGCTACGGGCTCGGATCATGCCCGGCAAGGCGCAGGTCAGCATCGGGAAATACATGGCTTCGTTCAAGGCAGCGGTCGATGTCTTCGGGCGCGGCCAGGTCTCGACCTATATCCTGGCGGGCCTCGGCGACACGCGCGAAGCGATCCTCGATATCTGCAGGGAGCTCGTGGCGATCGGTGTCTATCCCTTTGTCGTGCCCTTCGTGCCGATCTCCGGAACGCCGCTCGAAAGCCACCCTGCCCCGAAACCGGAATTCATGCATTCGATCCTCGGGCCGCTGTCGAAGATGCTCGTCGAAACCGGCCTAAAGGCGGTCGACATCAAGGCTGGCTGCGGCAAGTGCGGCGCCTGCTCCGCTCTTTCGACCTATGAAAGGATGCTGACCAGATGATGATCGAACCGTTTGCACCCTTCCGCACCGGTGAATTCCAGGTGAAGTTCGCGACATCCGACTGGGAGCGCCGCCAGGCCCATGCCCTTCGCCGCGACGTCTTCTGCCGTGAGCAGAAACTCTTCGATGGCGACGATCGCGATGAGATCGACAATCACGCCATCTCCATCGTCGCCCTGTCGATGCTCGGCATAGCTGCCGACCGGCTCGTAGGGTCGGTGCGAATCCATCAGGCAGAACCGGGCCTCTGGTGGGGCTCGCGACTTGCCGTGCATGAAGATTTCCGCAGGATCGGCGCGCTGGGCGCAACGTTGATCAAGCTCGCCGTATCCTCCGCCAACGCCATGGGCTGCCACACGTTTCTCGCCAACGTGCAGATCCAGAACGGCCTGCTCTTCCGCCGCCTGCACTGGGATGTCGTCGAGGAGTTCGAAATTTACGGAAAACCGCATCTGCGCATGAAAGCGGACCTCACTTACTATCCGCCTTGCACGACGCCAAAGGCCGGTTTCGTCGCTCTTGCAAAGAGGGCCGCGTGACGATGCCAGCCATCGATCTCAAGGCAATCGCCGAGACACTAGGGGCCAGCAAAGGCATCGCTGCCAAGCACGATATCGACGCCATCACAGCGGCTCTCGGCGTCAAGACGCAATCCGTCCCGGTTGGCGACGACTGCGCGGCCTTGCCGGATGGTAACGAATACCTGCTGTTTGCCATCGAGGGCTTCATGAACGCTTTCGTCGCTGCCGATCCGTGGTTTGCAGGATGGTGCGGCGTCATGGTCAATATATCGGATATCGCCGCAATGGGTGGGCGGCCAGTCGCGGTCGTCGATGCCATCTGGGCAGATGGAGAGGCCGGCGCGGCCCCGGTTCTCGCTGGCATGCGCGCAGCGGCGGAAGCCTACGGCGTGCCGATCGTCGGCGGCCACACCAATATCCGCACCGATCGCAGCCAGCTATCCGTCGCCATCCTCGGCAGGGCAAAACGGCTTCTGACCAGTTTCGATGCAAGACCCGGCGATGTGCTGGTGGCCGCCATCGATCATCGCGGCCGCTATCGCTTGCCTTTCGACAACTGGGAGGCCGCAACCGAAGCGCCTCCGGAACGGCTGCGCGGCGACCTCGAAATCATGGCGCGGATCGCGGAAGCTGGTCTTTGCCTTGCCGCCAAGGACATCAGCCAGGGCGGTATCGTCGGCACGGCTATCATGCTGGCGGAATGTTCCGGCATTGGTATCGACATCGACGTGTCAGCGATCCGCCTGCCCGATGGCATCATCCTCGAGCGTTGGCTGGCAACCTTCCCCAGCTACGGATACCTGCTTTCGGTCGCGCCGGAGAACCTCGGTGCCGTGCTCGCCCTTTTCTCCGCCCGCAGCATCACAGCCGACGCCATCGGCACGGTGACAGCGGCAACTACGGTGACGATCACCGATGGCAGCGAGCGGATCGTCATCCGCGATTACGCCGAAACGCCCCTGATGCAACTTCGGCCTGGCGAGGTTGCGGCATGACCCGGCCTTTGCGCATCGCCATGCTGACGCACTCCACCAACCCGCGCGGAGGTGTAGTCCATGCCATGCAGCTATCCGAGGCATTGACGGCGACGGGGCACGAGGTCGTGCTCCACGCACCCGATACGAAAGGCACCGGCTTTTTCCGCCCAACCGCCTGCGAGACAGCAGGCTTTAAAGTCCAACCCGCCGCAACAGACATGACGGCCATGGTCGAGCAGCGCATCGAGGATTACGTCAGCTATTTCGAACGAGCGGGCGCGGGAGAATTTGACATTTTCCACGCGCATGACGGCATTTCCGGAAATGCCCTGGTGACGCTCAAGGCGCGCGGCATGATCCCCGCCTTTGTCCGCACGGTCCATCATATCGACCAGTTCGCCGATCCGCGTCTCATGGCGCTGCAGGACCGCTCGATCACCAGCGCCAATGCCTTTTTCGCAGTCAGCGCCCTCTGGCAGACAGCCTTGCAGACACAACACGGCATCACGTCCACCGTCGTCGGAAACGGGGTCGATACCCAACGCTTCGCCCCGGCCTGGAGTGGCGAGCAGGCAGCACTGCACGATCGTATCGGCCTGCAGCCCGGCCCCGTTTTCCTCAGCATTGGCGGCATCGAGGCGCGCAAGAACACGATCGGAATCCTCGATGCCTTCCGTCAGTTGCGCGCCGTCAAGCCCGATGCGCAACTTGTCATCGCCGGCGGCGTCTCCCTGCTGGACCACAGCGCCTACCATGAGGAATTCCACTCTCACCTGCGCAGCCTGCACGACGATGCCTCTGCCGTGCATATCATCGGCGCGGTGTCCGACGACGACATGCCGAACCTCTATCGGCTCGCCGATGCCCTGGTGTTCCCGTCGCTCAAGGAGGGATTCGGGCTCGTCGTGCTGGAGGCGATGGCCAGCGGCACGCCTGCAATCGTCCCCTCCATTGCGCCGTTTACCGAATATCTCTGCAGCGAAGACGCCATCTGGTGCGACCCCCACCATTCCGCCTCCATCGCCGAGGCCATGGCACTGTCGCTGGTGCCGAAGATCCGCGACCGCATCATCGCCCGTGGACTGGAAGTGGCCGGCAGGTTCTCCTGGCGCCGCGTCGCCGAAGCCCACCTTTCCACCTATGCAACTTTGAAGGAGGCAGCAAATGCCTGAAATGCGCTTCGTGATCACCTGGCCCGATGGCACAGACGAGACCTGCTATTCGCCGTCGCTGATCATCCGTGATTTCCTTGCCGAGGGCGAAAGCTATCCGGTGGCTGATTTTGTCGAGCGCAGTCGCAAGGCACTGACCATCGCCAGCGATCGAGTCGAGGCGAAGTATGGGTTCGCCTGCTCGGCAGCAAACGACCAGCTCGCCCGCATCGAAAGCGCAGCCGAACCTTTCCTTGCCGGCGAGGATGCCCGCATCCGCTGCAAAAGCTTCATCCTGTGAAAGGACATCCGATGACCCGGTCCCTCAACACCCATTACAGCACCGTCGTCGTCGGTGGCGGACAGGCCGGCCTTTCCGCCAGCCACTACCTCAAGAAGCACGGCATAGACCACGTCGTCTTCGAGGCGAAAACAGTCGCCCACAAATGGCAGAACGAGCGCTGGGATGCCTTTTGCCTTGTCACGCCGAACTGGCAATGCCAGCTTCCGGACCATCCCTATGACGGCCCCGATCCTCACGGTTTCATGGTCAAGGACGAGATCCTCGCCTATCTCGAGCGCTTCGTGAAAAAGGTGGATGCCCCCGTCCTCGAAGGCACACGCGTCACGGCGCTCGAAAAGACCGGCGACGTTTTCCGCCTCGAAACGTCTGCCGGCAATGTCACCGCCGACAGCGTCGTGCTTGCAACAAGCCTCTACAGCCGGCCGTTCGTGCCGCGCGCCGCAGAGCGACTTCCCGCGACCATCACTCAGGTCCATACGGCAGATTATCGCAATGCCGCGCAACTTCCCGAGGGCGCCGTCATCGTCGTCGGCTCCGGCCAGTCCGGTTGCCAGATCGCCGAAGACCTGCATCTCGCCGGCCGCAAGGTCCACATGGTTACTGGCAATGCGCCACGCTGCGCCCGCTTCTATCGCGGCCGCGACGTCGTCGACTGGCTGGCCGATATCGGCCAATACGACATCACTATTGCTCATGACGGGATGACGAAGAAGAAGCACGATACAAATCACTATCTGACAGGCCGGGATGGCGGACGCGACATCGACCTGCGCAAGTTCGCCCTCGAAGGAATGTCGCTTTACGGGCGGATGACCGGCGTCTCGGACGGAAAAATGCTGTTCGAGCCGAACCTAAAGGCCAACCTCGACAACGCCGACCGCGTCTACAATGGCATCAACGCCCTCATTGATCGCCACATCGCTGAAAAGCGCATCGAAGCCCCGGACGGCAGCCCTTATGTTCCCCTGTGGGAGCCCGACGCCGAGCCAGGAGAACTCGATCTCGAGGCCGAGGGCGTCACCTGCGTCATCTGGGCGACGGGATTTACTCCCGACTGGTCCTATGTCGGCCTGCCGTTCTTCGACGGCACGGGCTATCCCGTACAGCAACGCGGCGTCACGGGTATCGCCGGCGTCTACGTTCTAGGCCTTCCCTGGCTCTGGACCTGGGGCTCCGGCCGCTTCCTCGCCGTCGGCCGCGATGCCGAATATGTCGTCGGCCACCTCGCAAGGCATCTCGATCGGGCCGGCAGTCCGTTGAAGCAAGCAGCGAGTGGCTGACCGATGAACATTGCCTTGCGGACGCCCGGGCTCGGGGAGCGCTCTCCGCGTGACCTCGTGGACCGCGCGCTCGATCCTTATCTCCTGATCGGCATGCCACATCTGACGCCATACGGCCTGTCGGAAACATGGCTGATGAAAGAACTGGGGCATCGCCACTGGCTGATGCTGGCGCGCGAACTGGACATGGAGAATGCCGATTTCCGAACAGCCGAAGGAAACGAAGCCTACGCCGCCATTTGCGCCACCTCGCTGAAAGCCGAGGGGTTCGGCGACGTGAAGGCAAACGACATCCTGACGATACGCTCAAAGCTGTCAGCAGTCTCGATGACGCAGACGTCCACGACCCACGAACTCTCCGTCAAGGGCAGACACATCGGAAACGCCGAACTGATTTCCACGTTCGTGCATCGGCGAACCGAGGGCTGCAATCGCTCCATCGCCCGTGTCGCGGTCAGCAAACCCAGACCGGAGATCTACAAACCCAGCCAGCTTTCAAAAACTGCCACCGATCTTCGTAACCGCCGGTTCGACCAACACTGGGGCCTGCCCGTCATCGCCGCGAAACCGCTGCAGACGTTCGGCTTCACGCCCAGCCCGTCACAGGAATTCAACGGAGCAGGCCTATTCTATTTCGCAGAATTCCAGGCCATGGCCGAGCGCGCACTCGAGACTTTCATTCCAGACAAGCCGCCAACCACCCACCGCGAGGTTTTCTTTCTAGGAAACATAGAGACAAACGAAACCGTCTTTTTCGACCTCCTCTGCTGCAACGCCCAAACTGAAACCTTTTACGGTCAACTCCGCCGAACGACAGGAAAAGTCATCGCCACGATGTTCATAAGATGTAACGAAGTAGCCTGAACGCCAAACGGCCCGCGTTCGTTATGACGCGGGCCTAGTGATATCGCCGTCATGCATGCAGTGAGAGATTTGGGTTGCGAATACCGGATCCCCACGGGCAACAAAGCGCGAAGCGCTGATATGGTGGCCGACGCCCGAACGCGAAACGGCCCGCAGTCAT
>NZ_CP117267.1:3292500-3307500 GCF_007000325.2 Rhizobium rhododendri
CAATAGATTGGGATGACTTGTGGCTAGGGGTGAAAGGCCAATCAAACTCGGAAATAGCTGGTTCTCCGCGAAATCTATTTAGGTAGAGCGTCTGACGAATACCCCCGGGGGTAGAGCACTGGATGGGCTATGGGGACTCACCGTCTTACTGATCCTAACCAAACTCCGAATACCGGGGAGTACTATCAGGCAGACACACGGCGGGTGCTAACGTCCGTCGTGAAAAGGGCAACAACCCTAACCTCCAGCTAAGGTCCCCAAGTCATGGCTAAGTGGGAAAGGATGTGAGGATCCCAAAACAACCAGGATGTTGGCTTAGAAGCAGCCATCATTTAAAGAAAGCGTAACAGCTCACTGGTCTAGTCAAGGGTCTTTGCGCCGAAAATGTAACGGGGCTGAAGCCATGCACCGAAGCTGAGGATTGGCAAAACTCTAGCGAGTTTGCCAGTGGTAGCGGAGCGTTCCGTAAGCCTGTGAAGGGAGACCCGTGAGGGCTCCTGGAGGTATCGGAAGTGCGAATGTTGACATGAGTAACGATAAAGGGGGTGAGAGACCCCCTCGCCGAAAGACCAAGGGTTCCTGCTTAAAGTTAATCTGAGCAGGGTTAGCCGGCCCCTAAGACGAGGCGGACACGCGTAGTCGATGGGAACCACGTTAATAATCGTGGGCCTGGTGGTAGTGACGGATTGCGTAACTTGTACGATCTTATTGGATTGATCGTGCAGGGAAGCGGTTCCAGGAAATAGCTCCACCGTATAGACCGTACCCGAAACCGACACAGGTGGTCAGGTAGAGCATACCAAGGCGCTTGAGAGAACTATGTTGAAGGAACTCGGCAAATTGCACGCGTAACTTCGGAAGAAGCGTGGCCCCGCTCAAGGCAACTTTTGCGGGGTGGCACAGACCAGGGGGTAGCGACTGTTTACCAAAAACACAGGGCTCTGCGAAGTCGCAAGACGACGTATAGGGTCTGACGCCTGCCCGGTGCTGGAAGGTTAAAGGGAGGGGTGCAAGCTCTGAACTGAAGCCCCAGTAAACGGCGGCCGTAACTATAACGGTCCTAAGGTAGCGAAATTCCTTGTCGGGTAAGTTCCGACCTGCACGAATGGCGTAACGACTTCCCCGCTGTCTCCAACATAGACTCAGTGAAATTGAATTCCCCGTGAAGATGCGGGGTTCCTGCGGTCAGACGGAAAGACCCCGTGCACCTTTACTATAGCTTTACACTGGCATTCGTGTCGGCATGTGTAGGATAGGTGGTAGGCTTTGAAGCAGGGACGCCAGTTTCTGTGGAGCCATCCTTGAAATACCACCCTTATCGTCATGGATGTCTAACCGCGGTCCGTTATCCGGATCCGGGACAGTGTATGGTGGGTAGTTTGACTGGGGCGGTCGCCTCCGAAAGAGTAACGGAGGCGCGCGATGGTGGGCTCAGACCGGTCGGAAATCGGTCGTCGAGTGCAATGGCATAAGCCCGCCTGACTGCGAGACTGACAAGTCGAGCAGAGACGAAAGTCGGTCATAGTGATCCGGTGGTCCCGCGTGGAAGGGCCATCGCTCAACGGATAAAAGGTACGCCGGGGATAACAGGCTGATGACCCCCAAGAGTCCATATCGACGGGGTTGTTTGGCACCTCGATGTCGGCTCATCGCATCCTGGGGCTGGAGCAGGTCCCAAGGGTTTGGCTGTTCGCCAATTAAAGCGGTACGTGAGCTGGGTTCAGAACGTCGTGAGACAGTTCGGTCCCTATCTGCCGTGGGTGTAGGAATATTGACAGGATCTGTCCCTAGTACGAGAGGACCGGGATGGACATATCTCTGGTGGACCTGTTGTCCTGCCAAGGGCATAGCAGGGTAGCTAAATATGGAATGGATAACCGCTGAAAGCATCTAAGCGGGAAACCAACCTGAAAACGAGTGTTCCCTATCAGAGCCGTGGAAGACGACCACGTTGATAGGCCGGGTGTGGACGTGCAGCAATGCATGAAGCTTACCGGTACTAATAGCTCGACTGGCTTGATCGTTCTCATTGCTCATGTTCATCTTCGATGAAATGAGCTTCTTCTGTCCTCACGCGTCAATGACGCTGCGGATCCTCGGGTCTAGCCCGAGGACAGGCTTGCGCCAGACGCCTGGCGGCACGATGCAATCGTGCTGCTGGAGTGATCCGGATGGTGCTGAAAACAGAAGATCGAATAAACGTGTTCACCTGGACGACGGCAAGTCGTTCTGGGTTAAAAAAGATTCAAGTGGCGATGCCACCCAGCTTCTCAAATGTTGCGCTTTGCCGACCTGGTGGTCATGGCGGGGCACCTGCACCCGTTCCCATTCCGAACACGGCCGTGAAATGCCCCTGCGCCTATGGTACTCCGTCTTAAGACGCGGGAGAGTCGGTCGCTGCCAGGTCTGCAAAACGCAACATAATCTCATCAACATGCACAGACAAACATCGACACAAAGTCGGCCCAAACCAACAAACCAATACCGTTTGCAACAACCCAAACGCAAACAACACGACTTTCCGCGGGGTGGAGCAGCCCGGTAGCTCGTCAGGCTCATAACCTGAAGGCCGCAGGTTCAAATCCTGCCCCCGCAACCAAATCCCAAACAGACATCAATGCACCAGCACAGCACCACCAAGCCCGCGTCATAATGACTGCGGGCCGTTTCGCGTTCGGGCGTCGGCCACCATATCAGCGCTTCGCGTTTTGTTACCCGTGGGGATCCGGTATCATCGGCCAGATATCTTTGCGCGCGCGCCGATAGGGCGTTTGCGCCGGATTGTTCGGATAGGGTGTGCCGGCTGAGCAGTATATGATCTCGGATGCGATCTTTGAGAACGAGGCGAAAAAATGGTTGGTCGATTTGATCCCGAGGATCTTCTTTTCTGTCGGATCAATACCCATGACAGAAAACACACTCGGGTCGAAGGTCTGTGCCCGCGTTGAATTCAAAATGATATCGATGCCATCGAGAACGATATGAGCGGCATCGCCGAACGGTACGAAGCTTTCGCCAAAGCGCATCTCCGCATTGGTGACAAGTTTGACAACAGAAACAATCCCGTCCACTGGATTGCCCGTACCGGGAGCAGATTTGGCTCCGAAGCGCAGCGGAATTTCTGCACCTTCTCCCGCGGCCATGCAGATCTGGACTGCCATAGGATCCCAGATAGTGCCAATCGCGGTGTTTGTGGCGCCCTTGTCGAGCAGTTCTCGCAGGAGCACGGTCGCGTCACCTGCAGTTCCGCCGCCGGGATTGTCCCATATGTCGGCGATCACCACTGGCCAGGATGTGGCGGCAAGCGCAGAGGCTACGGCCTGCTTCTCGTCCACCTGCGGCATGATGAAGGTGCCGCGGCTGGCAAACAACTCGAGCCCCAGCCTGCGGGCAAGCATCTCCCCCTTTTCCCTGTTATCGTTGGTCACCACAAGCACCTTCGTGCCCATCTCAGGCACGTCACCCGCCATGAAGCCGTGGACGACCGAAATGGAGAGAATGTCCGCGTCATCCCGCTCGATCTTCATGATCCTGTCGATGAAGGAGCGCATCGGATCACGAGAGGTCGGAAAAACATCGATCATTCGGCAATCGAAGACCGACATGACCGGCTGCACGCGGCCCTCGAGCATATCGACGGTGATCCGCCAGAGATCCTCGGCACGATCGACGAAATCCGTGTGCGGAAATTCCTTGAAGTAGACGAAGAGATCGGCGGCCGACAGCCGCTTGTCCGTCAGATGGCTGTGGGGATCAAGTTCGGCGCAGATCGGGACACCGGCTCCAACCAGTTCACGGATGCGGGTGAGAATGTCGCCCTCGGCATCCTCATAGCCGGCGGCAACCATGGCGCCATGCAATCCGAGCACAACGGCATCGACCGGCATTGCCGCATGCAACTGGCCGAGCACCTCGTCACGTAGTGCTTCATAGGTCGAGCGATTAAGCAACCCTGCCGGATCGGCCCAGGCGGCAGTGCCCTCGATCAGTTCCCAGCCCTTTTCAGCCGTGACCCGTCGGCCGACAGTGATTGGTGCGGTGCAGAGCGTCGGCGTTTCCGGATGCTCGCCGGGCGGCGCATAGAGTGAGGCCTCGAAGGCACGGCGGTCGACACAGATCGGCGAGAAGGTATTTGTTTCTGTCGCCAGAGCTGCAGTAAAGATGCGCAAATGAAATCGCCCCTGTTTTCCGTCCGCTCAGCCCATCGGATTCGGCAGGTATCCCGTAAATCCGGCGATCTTCCAGCGACCGGCATGAATGCGGCAATAGTATAAAGTCTGCCACTGCATCACATCGCGGCTACCATCCGCCCTGGCCAGTCCACCATCGAACTTCTTGCGCACCAGCGCCATGTCGCCCGCGATTTCGATGTCCTCCAGTATCGTAGTGGTGAAAATCGCCGTCCGTGCATCCTCGGCGAATGACTGCGCGGCAAAGTCCGTCGCCTGTTTCAGCCATTCGTTGCGGTAAGCGGAAAGGGTCGGGAAAGCGAGCCGCCAGCTGTCCGGACTGATCTCCTTTTTGCCATCGATCCCGATGAATCCTTCTTCGATGAAATCGTTTTCTACCATGGACCAGTCAGCAGCCAGGAAAGCATCAATGTCACGCGCTACGAGCATCTCCCAGATAAAGTGGCGGTCGCGATCCGAGGATGGAAATGGATTTTGAAAAGGATACCGCATGCGTCCCCACAATTAAAATTATTTTCATAAAAGCAGTTTTGCTGGCGAAAATCTGCTTTGCATACCGCGTTGTCAACCTGACAGGAAATGATTTGCAAGGAAGCTGCAATGCACCAAGCCTTGTGGCACGGTTTGACACTACGGCGCATCAAGCAACACCTGGTCGCCCATCGCGATGGCGACGACCGCCTCCTGGGAGACTGATCGAATGTCGCTAAAGGAAATGCACCCCGCCGACTGCATCAGGTACATACTTTAAGTGACTGACTGATCACTCTCTTATAGAGGCGTGTCTGCGGAGACAGATGATGGCAAGACCCCGAAGCGACGAGAAGCGTAGTGCGATCATGAAGGCGGCGATTGCGATTATCGCCGCGCAAGGGACGAGTGCGCCTACCGCAATGATAGCAAAAGAGGCAGGGGTTTCGAATGGAGCATTGTTTACGTATTTCGAAACCAAAGCCGAGCTTTTGAACCAACTCTACAAAGAATTGAAGACGGAAATGGCCATGTCGACAACGGTTGGGATTCCAACTCATGCCGATATGCATGACCAGGTTCTTCACGTTTGGAATGGCTGGTTGAACTGGACGCTTGCAAACCCGCAAAAGCGCCGCGTGCTTGCGCATCTCGGCGTCTCCAATGAAGTCACGACAGCCAGCCGTCAGGCAGTAGACGAGGTTTATGCCGACGTCGAAGCTCTTTTGGATCGGAGCCGAGCCAATGGTCCGTTGCGAGACGCACCGCTGATGTTCGTCGCCACGCTCGTCACGGGCATACTGGATGCAACGGCCGATTACATCGCACGCGACCCCGCCGGGGCGGATGCGCATGCTGCTGCCGGGTTCAGGGCGCTTTGGCGCATCCTCGGCTGATTTATCTCACTAATTAAAGAGAGACTGGACAGTCATTATGAATTTTGGTTCGGCAGGAAAAGAGCCTCGGCAGGAAATCGTCGTGGTAACCGGAGCGTCCACCGGTATCGGCGCCGCTACAGCCCGCGAGCTTGCCGCGCGTGGCTTCCACGTCCTCGCCGGCGTACGTCGCGAAATGGATGGCGATGCAATCCGGGCCGACAACATTGAACCTGTCATGCTCGAGATAACTGAGGCGGCGGCGATCACTGCACTCGTGCAGCACATCACCGAGGATCCGCAGCGCCGAACTTTGCGCGCCCTGGTGAACAATGCCGGGGTTGCGGTCAATGCGCCGCTAGAGACCTACGTCCTGCCCGAGTGGCGTCGCTTGTTCGAGGTCAATCTTTTCGGTCATGTCGCGATGATGCAGGCCCTGCTCCCATTGCTTATCCAAAGCAGGGGTACGATCGTCAACATATCCTCCGTCGGGGGCAGGGTAGCGATGGCAACCTACGGCCCTTACGCTGCGACGAAATTCGCCCTGGAAGCCGTCAGCGATTCATTGCGTCGCGAGGTCGGGTCCCTTGGCGTGAAGGTCGTCGTGATCGAACCGGGTGCAGTCACCACCGGAATGCTCGGGCGGGTCGACGCGACCGGGCAGCGGGTCGTCAGCGAAATGACGACCGAGCAACGCGGCCGATACGGTGCACTGATGCAAGCCGTTGTCGCGCAGGCCCAGGCATCCGTGTCGGGAGGCGCTACCGCCGAGGATGTCGCGACAATCATCGTCGACGCAATTGTCAGCAAGCAGCCTCGCACCCGCTATACCGTCGGACGTAGCACCGCGATGATCGCTCGGCTTATCAGGATCCTACCCGACCGGATGCTTGACAAGCTTCTCGCCCAGGGTTTGAAGCCGTATCTTCCGAAGTGAGTGCCCACTCACCCAAGTAGCGCCGGGCTGAAGGCTGTCGGTCAGCCAGCTTCCAAGTTTCTACTCATTCCGTCATTACTGCGAGGCTTGCGTTCTTTGCTGTTCAAAGCATCGCGCTCGGCGAAAACGCGAGCGACCTCGGCCATGTTCTCCGTCCCCCACGAGCAGAGGGGGACAAGGGCCTCAGCCAGGCTGCGGCCCAGGGGAGTAAGCCCGTAGTCCACCCTTGGCGGGATTTCCTTGTAGTCGGTACGCTTTACCAGACCGTCGGCTTCAAGCTCCTTGAGCTGCTGGATCAGCATCTTGTCGCTGACATCTCTCACGGCACGCCGCAGCGCTCCGTATCTGGTGGGGCCACCCTGCGCGACGAAGTACAGGATCAGCGGCTTCCATTTGCCGGCAATCACCCGCAACGTCGCATCGAGGCCGCAGGTAAACCCAGGCAGCGTCGTTGCGACAGTCTCGCCCGGCGGTAAATCATTTTCCGGTGGTCCGGCTTTATCGACATTATCGTGTGACATTATTAGTACTTACCAAAAGGTGCATACTTGTCAATAGGGATGCGCGTCGCCAGTTTCTTCTCGTGTCAACCAAGGAGCACAACATGAAAAGATTACAAGGCAAGACGGCAGTGGTGACTGGCGGTGGAAGTGGGATCGGGCTCGGGGCTGCCAAGCGGTTCATTGAGGAAGGCGCATTCGTCTATATTTTTGGAAGACGGCAGGAGGCGCTTGATGCGGCCTTGGCAGAGCTGGGTTCAGAGGCGCGCGCCGTAAAGGGGTCTGTCACCAGCTTCGCCGATCTCGATCGTCTGTATGAGACGGTGAGGAGCGAACGTGGAACGCTCGACATCCTGCTGGCAAACGCAGGGACCGGTTCGTTCGCGCCCCTCGGCGAAATCACGCCAGAGCACTTCGACCAGACCTTCGATCTCAATGTGAAGGGCCTGGTGTTTACGGTGCAGAAAGCGCTTCCCCTCATGACGAAAGGCGCGTCGATCATCCTGACCGGTTCGAGCGCGGGGGTCATGGGCACGCCGGCATTCAGCATCTACAGCGCTACCAAGGCAGCTGTTCGCAACCTGGCCCGCAGCTGGGCACTCGACCTTCGCGGCACCGGCATCCGCGTCAATGTGATGTCTCCGGGCCCGATCACGACCGAGCTTGCGCTTGAGGTTCTGGGGGATGAAGGGATGGCCGCGATGGGCGAGACGACGGCGCTCAGTCGTATGGGAGATCCCTCGGAGACAGGTGCGGTAGCAGCCTTCCTCGCCTCCTCCGACAGCAGCTTCATGACCGGCAGCGAAGTCTTCGTCGACGGAGGCCTGGCGCAGGTCTGACCCTCCGGGCCTCGGCATGTGGGCTCCGCTGCAAAGCGGGGCCCTCAGCCGAAGAGCATCATTCGTCCACGCGCGCGCTGATCCCGGCGGTGTCGTTGCATAGGTCAGCACGGGACGCTGCGTGCGTGGAAAGACTGTCCATCATTGCGCGAAGAATAATGGCAGCGGAGGCGGCGCCGGGGTCTATGTGACCGAGCGATCGCTGACCGAGCCGTGCGGCCCTGCCGCGGGCAGCGACCATGGAACTCGTCGCGTTCGCACCGGCCTCTGCTGCTTCCGTGACCCGTCGCCACATGTCTGATGGCGTGGTCCCCTCCGCCTTGGCCGCAATGGCTGCTTCCATGGCTGGAATCCACGCGTCGAGCATGGTCTTGTCGCCGCGCTGGCCTTTTCCACGTTGCTGGATGCCGAGCGTCAGGGCTTCGATGATAGCCACCTGGTTAGCCAGCGACAACGACGCGTCCGTCTCGAGCATCTTTGCGGCCTTGAGGAAGGCACTGGCATAGAGGGGGCCCGTGGACGCTCCGACGGCATCTAGGAAAGCCGATGCTGCCGTCGCAAAGACAGTCGAGGCGGCGGCAGTGTCGAGGTCCAGGCGCGCCAGTTCCATCGTCACGGCATGGAAGCCGAGCGACATGGTAATGCCGTGGTCGGCGTCGCCGATGGCGCCGTCGAGCGATGTCAGCCGATCTTTCTGCCGATCGATTGCAGCAGAAATATCATGAAACATCCGCCCGAGGCTTCGTGCCGCGCTCTCAGTCATCGCTATCCTCCATCGATCGGGCCATCTCCTCCCCGATTGCCGTTTCACGTTATCTTCAGAACGACACCGTCGCAGGGATGTTTCAAAAGTGCGGTCAGGTCCTCGTCCAGATGCAGTATCGATATGGATGCGCCGACCATGTCGAGGGATGTGAAATAGTGCCCGACCCAGTTGGCGTCTATGGCGATCCCCTTCGCTGCCAGTCGCTGCTCCACCCGCCTGAAGAGAATGTATAGCTCCATCAGCGGCGTTGCGCCGAACGAATTGACCAGTACGGCAACGCGATCCCCGGCCACCGGTTTCATCTCCGAAAAAATACGGTCGATGACTTTGTCGACTATCGCGTCGGCGGGCATCATCTTCTCGCGGGCGACGCCGGGCTCGCCGTGGATCCCCATGCCGAACTCGATGTCTTCTGGCCCGATGGCGAAATTGTATCGCCGCGTCTGCGGCATGGAGCAGGGCTCGAGAGCGACGCCGACAGTGTAGGTGCGGGCATTTGCCCTGCGTGTCAGGGCCTCGCATTTCTCTAGGGGAAAACCGAGGTCGCAGGCCGCACCGGCTGCCTTGAAGACGAAGAAGTTCCCGGCAACCCCACGTCGGCCGTCGCGGTCCTCAATTGGCGAAGAGGCAATATCGTCGGTCGTCAGCACCGTTCTGACCGATATCCCCTTGGCCTCGGCCATTTCTGCGGCCATTTCGAAATTCATCACGTCGCCTGCATAGTTGCCGTAGACGAAAAGGACCCCTTCACCTCCCGACGCAGCCTCGGCACCTTGCAGGATCGGACCCGGCGGCGGCGACGAGAAAACATTACCGATGGCCACGGCGTCTGCCAGGCCTTTGCCGACATAGCCGTAAAAACCAGGTTCATGCCCGGCACCGCCGCCGATCACGAGACCGACTTTCCCCGGCCTCGGGCCGTCCCGCGCAATGAGGACGCGATGGGATTTGTCGATCGGCCGGAGATGGCTCGCATGGGCCTTGACCATGCCCGAAAGCATCTCCTCGACGACATGGTCCGGATTGTTGAGAAACTTCTTGGTATAAAGGCGCTGGTTGACTGGGGGCACCGGCTGGCCGATGTCCGTCTTCGCCCGCTGCGAGATCCTGCGATCCACATCTGCGACACCGTCGGCATTGAGGATGCCGCGCGCAGTTGCAGCATCGGTGATCAGCACATTGACATAGCCGCCGCGCAGTGCGGCAAGAATAGCCGGCACCTTGTCGAAGCCACCGGCAATGGCAACGCGCAAGTCGATGGCCTTCAGCATGTCCAGCGAAATACCGATGGTACGCTCGTCGAGCGGGCCGGTGATAGGTCGCCCATGGCCGTCTATGAAGCGACCGGCGACGACTCCGACGGCATTTCTGGCGAGGTAATCCTGCAGGGAAACAGACTCGAAAAAACCGCTGGTATGGATGGTCGAGTTGGGGCGCAGCGACGATATGCCGAAGAGTGCTTTGTTGGCGCGCGCAAGGGTCTGGAACTGGTCCTCGATCAACGGCTCGCGCAACAGCAGGTCGCGCATTTCAGGGCTGGTGACGATTGCCGGCGCGGAAATGTTGATTAGCCTTGCGCCGACCGCGTCGGCAATCGAGGCCGCGCAGAGTTCGGGCGTGTAGGCGAAGCTGGCCCGCGTTCCACCTGTCGCCTGGACGACGGTGACATCCTGAAGGCCGGTCGCCGATGCCCGCTCTCCGACGGCAAGCACTGTCCGGCCCCAGGAAACCGCGAGCGTATCGCCTGATTGCAGCAGGCGTTGCAAGGCCTGCGCGCCTGCCATTCCCAACCGCTCGATCAGGGGCTTGGCATTGTCGTCGCTCGGCACGACAAGACAGTCCGCCAGGCCGAAGTGGTGCTTTATCTCCCGGGCGACGGTCAGCGACGACAAGCGGCCGGGCTCGATGGAAATGGTGACGATGCCTCGCTCGCGCGCTTCGGCGAGGTAGCTGTTGACCGTTGCGCGCGAGATGCCCATGGCATCGGCGATGTCGCCCTGCGTCATGCCGTCTTCGTAATAGAGCCAGCACGCCCAGACATAGGGATCGTCGCCGTAGCGCAGCGGCATTCCCTCGAGCGCTTCGGACGCGCTGGCCTTGCCGGCGGTGGACTTTCGCGGCTGGGATAATTTGATCGTCATCTAAACGCGCCGTCTCCCGTGTTTTCGACTGCAAGGATGAAAGCACGGCAAGCGCTTTTGCAAGGGACCTGGAGCGAAAGTCACGCCAGACCGGCCGGCGGACGCGCCTTTCTACCGCGTCAGGATCAGCGCAGGCGTTCCTGCGCAGATAGGCTGAGCTGTTTCAGGATAATCGCGCAAGAGGTGGCGCCAGCATCAAGGACACCGAGAGAACGATCCCCCAGGCGGCTCGACCGGCCAATTTTTGCGACTAGATCGATTGTTGAGTCGCGACCGGCCTCGGCCGCCTGAACCAGTTTCTGAAGCGCAGTCTCGAAGGGCTCGCCCGATGCGACGGCGTCGTCGAAAGCCTCGATGGCGGGTACGAGTGCATCGAGCAGCGTCTTGTCGCCCACCTTGGCGGAGCCGATGGACTGTATGCCGTCAAGCCCGGCATGCAGCATCGCGCTGAATGTTTTGGGATCGATGTCTTCGCGACCTTCGAGTTGCTCGGCGAATTCGGTAAACATCACGCCGTAGAGCGGTCCCATCGAGCCGCCGATCTCATTCATCAGCACGGAACCGAGGATCTCGAAGGACTGGCCGAGGGTTGCATCCTGTCCCTTCAGCCGTTCTGCCGCCATGCCGAAACCTTTTGCCATATTGACGCCGTGGTCGCCGTCGCCGATCTTTCCGTCGATCTCGCTGAGATAAGCCCGATTTTCGACGATGCGATCGGCAATGGCCAGTACGATCGGAGCGGCGGAGGTGTTCTTGAACGTCTGCATGTGGGTTTTCCTCAAAGCTTCATGGTGCAGTCGACATCGACCGCGAGCAGCGCTTTGGTTTCGTCGTCGAGCGCCATGACTGTCAACGTCGCCCCGACCATCTCCAGCGACGTGAAGTAATTACCGACATAGGTCTTGTGAATGACCAGTCCCCGACCGGTAATTTCCGTCTCGATCGTGTCGTTGAGGATATACAACTCGTTCAGCGGCGTGGCACCCAGACCCGACACCAGAACGGCAACCTCTGTTCCCGTCGGAAGATTATGGTCGTCCAGCACGATCTTGCACATGTCGCGTGCAATCTCCTGCGCCGTCTTCAGGGGTTCGACTCGGACGCCGGGTTCGCCATGGTGGCCGATGCCCACTTCCATGGTTCCGGGTTCGATCTGGAAGTTCGGGTGGCCGACTGCCGGCAGCGTGCAGGGACCAAGGCCGACACCGATCGAGCGGCAATTGTCGATTGCCTTCTGGGCCGCAATACGGACCTCCTCGAGGCTTCCGCCCTGCGATGCCCGGGCGCTGCCGATCTTCCACATGAAGATCTCGCCCGCCACGCCACGCCTTTTCTCCCGCTCATGCGGTGGTGCGGAGCAAACGTCGTCATTGGCAACGACGGTTGCGACCTCGATACCCTCCTTGGCCGCGAGCCGGATCGCCATTTTCACATTCATGTTGTCGCCGGCATAATTGCCATAGAGGCACACGACGCCGGCGCCGCCATTGGCCTCGCGGAAGGCATCCTGAAAGCTCTTTGCGGTCGGTGAGGAAAAAAGCTCGCCAACGGCCACCGCATCCAACATGTTCCGGCCGGTATAGCCCATGAATCCCGGCTCATGGCCGGAGCCGCCACCGGTGACGACGCCGACCTTGCCGGCAACAGGGGCATCCCTGGCGACGATGACGCGCGGGTTCTGCCCGACGCGAAGGATGTCGGAATGAGCCTTGACGAAGCCCTTGACGGTATCTTCGACGACCTGGTCCGGATCATTGATAAATCTCTGCATAATGTCTCCTTGAAATTCCAGGCTGTCGCTCAGAGAATGGTGTAGCCGCCATCGATCAGAAGATCGGCCCCGTTGATCATGTCGGCGCCGTTCGAAACCAGGAACACTGCTGCGGCAGCCACTTCTTCCGGATAAGCAAAGCGCCCGTTCGGTATTCTTTTCTTGGCAGCTTCGCCCTTCTCACCGGCCCAGGCCTTCTTGCCGAGTTCCGTCAGCACCACGGTCGGGGAAATCGTGTTGACGCAAATTCCATGCTTGCCCCATTCTGCGGCAAAGGTCTTCGACATGCCGATAACGCCGAATTTCGAAGCGCAATAGGCCACATGCTCCTCGATCGCAACCGTTCCCGCCTGGGAGGCCATGTTGACGATCTTGCCGCCCTTGCCGGCGGCGATCATCGCCCGCCCGACCGCCTGGGTCACGAGAAAGCTGCCCTTCAGATTGATGTTGATGGTTCTGTCCCAATGGTCGAGCGACAGGTCCTCGGCCGGGGCGAGATAGACGACGCCGGCGCTGTTGACCGCGATGTCGATGCCGCCAAAGGCAGCCAGAACGTCGGCAACTGCCTTTTCGACCGATTGCGGGCTCGACACGTCGCAGATGAACGGTCTTGCGCCATGTCCGAGCGATCTGGCTTTTTCAGCAGCGACATCGGCATTGATGTCGAGCACGGCAACTGTAGCGCCCTTGGAAGAAAATGCGTCGGCAATGGCCGCACCGATGCCGGAGGCGCCGCCGGTCACCAGCGCAATCTTGCCGGTCAGCGGGAAATTAAGGTCTATCTGCAAAGCGGTATCGGTCATTGTGCTCTACTCTCGTCTATCGGGATCGGGGCGGCGTGGCCGCCCCTTTCACCCGTTTCCTACTTGCGCGATTCCAGCAGCTTGTCGGCATTCTCCGGAGTAACCTTGGTCCACGGAACCAGGTAATCCTTCTCCTTGCCGTCATTCCACTTCATGTCGGGATACTGGGTCCAGACGGTTGATACCGGCTTGTAGTCCGGCCGGGCCGCCTTGATGGCGACGTCGAGCGCGCCCTGTGCCTGGGCGCTGCCGTCCTGCAGGATCGATGCCATCTGGCCTGCCTTGACGGCGTTGATTGCATCCGTCACCCCATCGACGCCGGCAATGGCGAAGTCGGAGACCTTCAGCTTGGCTGCCTTGATCGCCTCGATGGCGCCCAATGCCATTTCGTCGTTCTGGCCAATGATACCCTGGATCTGGCCAGGGTGGGAAGTCAGCCAGTTCTCCATCAGCGTCTGGGCTTCGGCGCGCGACCAGTTGGCCGTCTGCGTTTCTAGAACCTTGACATCGGGGCAGGCTTTCAGCGCCTTCTGGTTGCCTTCGAGGCGCTGGATCTGGCCGGATTGACCGATCGGTCCCTCGAGAATGACGAGATTGCCCTTGCAGCCCATCTTGTCGAGCACGGCCTTGGCTTCCATCTCGCCGGCCAGCACGTCGTTCGAGCCGACATAGGATGTCAACAGGTCCGAATTGACGCGAGCGTTCGAGCCGACCACCGGGATACCGGCATCATGGGCCGCCTGAACGGCCGCAGCACCGGCTTCGACATCCATCGGCACGAAGATGATCGCATCGAACTTCTGCGTGATCATCGTGTTGAACTGTTCCTGCTGCACGAGCGCGTCGTAGCGGCCGTCAAAGACGGTCAGTTCGACATCGCCGCTCTTGACGGCCGGATGCTGTTTCAGTGCCGCCGACCAGAGCTGCATGAATTCGGCGTTCAGGCCGTATGTCGTCGCCCCGATCTTGAGTTTCTTGTCCTGCGCCATGGCCGGCGCCGCAAGAATGGCGACGCTGGCGATAAGTCCAATCAACAGTCTCTTCATCTCTTTCTCCTCCATAGAGAATCCCGGCTGCCATCTGGCATGCCGTTTTGTTGCGGGCAGCAGTTGCCGCCCGAATTGCTGCGGTCACTGACCGTGATTTCGTTTCTGGTCGAGCATCACGGCGCCAACGATGAGGGCGCCCTTGAGGACCTGTTGGTAGTAGGACTGGATGCCGAGCAGATCGAGACCGTTGTTCATCACGCCGATGATCAACGCGCCGATCAGCGTGCCGGTGACGCGCCCGACGCCGCCGGAAAGGCTGGTTCCGCCGATGACGACGGCGGCGATGGCGTCGAGTTCATAGGCAACGCCCGCCTGGGGCAGGGCCGAGCCGGTGCGCGCCGAGAGCATCATGCCGGCGAGACCCGAAAGGGCGCCCGAGATGGTATAGACGACGAAGCGGATGCGGGTGACGTTGATGCCGGAGGTCTTTGCCGCATGCGGGTTGCCACCGACGGCATAGATGTAGCGACCGAACCGCGTCCGGTTCAACACCCACCAGGACACCAGAAAGACCACCGCCAGGATGACGACCGGCATCGGAATGCCGATGATATTGCCGGTGCCGATCCAGCGAAACTCCGGTGTCAGGCCCGGAACCGGTTTCCCACCGCCATAGATGAGGGTCATGCCACGCGCCGCAGACAGCATGCCGAGAGTG